>NZ_ALPT02000090.1 GCF_000292245.2 Alkalihalobacillus alcalophilus ATCC 27647 = CGMCC 1.3604
CCTCCGATAGGAATGTATGTTCTCATTATATCCTAACAAGAATCTCTTTGGCTACCACCAACCGACATTCATCTCCCCCTTATCGTTGGGCTTCTCCCTTCACACGATTGAAGGGGGAGTCTTCTGTCGGGAAATGATAAAAAGAGAGACGGTTGATTAGACCGTCTCTAACTATGATTAAGGGGGCTGTTTTTAAAATTAAGTATGGTTAAAGTTGTTCCCAAACATAAGAGGCTGTTTCAGGTTTTTCACCTAGTGTCCACCATCTTGCTTGATAGACCTTTCCGTTATAAATGACTTGACTGCCACCTGTATATGCTGTTCCTGGATCCCAAGTTGGTAAATCTGGTAATTCAGGTTCTTCTGGATCTGGTTGTCCTGGGTCCGGATCGGGATCTGGCTCACCTGGATCAGGATCTGGGTTTGTTCCTCCACCAAAGTTCACGTCAATTACATTGTAGAAAGCGTTTTCAGTATCAGCTACATCCCATAGACCTAAAATAACATGGTAGCCTGTACGCTGGGGAACTGTTACTTCATGACTTACTTTTTGCTCAGGACGTGCACCGCCATCATATATTTCATAAAATGGTACAAGTTCAAATTGGTCACGTGTTAATGGAAGGTTTGGATTCCAATCTGGTTTAGTAATATAGTAATGCCATTTTGATGTTGAGTGTCTAGCTGTTAAATGCCAGTTAATCGTATTTAGACCAGAGTTCATATCAACCTTTGCCCAACGATTAGATGATTGTTGGTCCAATTGTGGAAATACACCACCAGCAGAAGCAATTTCTCCATCAGCAACGCTTAGACCTGGAAAGCCTTTAGGCCCTTCTAAACTTTGTGGTTCCCATACAACCCCACCACAATCTTGGTTAGCTCCTTCTTGACATAACAATCCGCGCGCTTTTGGTTCCTCAATGTAACCATGTGCAGAAGCCGCATCAGCACCAGCAAATGAAAATAAAGCAACAGCTGCGATTGCCATACCGGCAACCTTTGAACTTTTTCTTTTCAAAACTTTTAACATAAATACCTCCTACATAAATTAGTTCGATAGGTTATAACAATCTATCGTTATAATGATTGTACAGAAAATTATGAATATTGGAAATGGTAAATTTTCAGTAATTATTAGCTGCATTATTGGCGTAAAAGGCTTAAATACCGACTTTGTCTCTATTCGATTTGTAGTATAAATTTTTAAGGATATCGAGAAAAAGTAAAAAAGGTTGAATAAAGAACGTTTGTTCGCATATAATATATTAAGAAAAGACAGACTGAGGTGATCAGATGCAGCGAATGTTCAGAAGAGCAATCAATGAATCACTGTTAGTAAGCATCATTTATATAAATCAAAATCAGCAGTTTAGCCAAAGAACTATTGCTGTCCATAAGATGAATGATACGCATTTAATTGGTTATTGTTTTTATCGTAAGCAAAAGAGAATGTTTCGGTTAAATAATATTTTAGCGGCAGAGCTTATTTTGAAACGAGTTGACTATAAACTAGAACAGATTAAATAGAAAAATGGCCGATTTTTGATATGAGTGTTCATGTAAGTTTCGTTTTGGAGAATGCTTCTTAACCGAATAACGAGACAAATGCGTTTCGTCTTAACTTTTGTATCTTGACACAAATATAAAAATTCAGCATACTTATTTGTCGGGTTAAACGTACAGCTATGAGAGAGGATGTTATGTTTGTTAAGAAAGTTTTTAATGACGATGACTATTGTTCTGCTTTTGTCAGCCTGTTCTTTGGAGGAGATCGAGGCTTGGTTATTTATCGAGGAAACTCCAAGTGCACCTATAGTCGAAGGGGAAGCGATCGTCTCCTTTTTGGACGTAGGACAAGGAGATAGCACTTTAATACAAAGTGAAAAGACGACTATTTTGGTTGATACGGGTAGACATGATTCAGATGTACTTTTTCATCAATTAGATCATTTAGGAATTGAAAAAATTGACTTATTGATTTTAACGCATCCACATGCAGACCATATTGGTAATGCGGATCAGGTGATTTATCAATTTTCGCCAGATGAAGTTTGGATTGATGGGAATGAAGCAGCAACTAGAACATTTGAACGATTGTTAGATGCTTTAATTGAGACGGAAACACTGGTTGTTGAGCCAAGGGCTGGAGAAGTTTATGAACAAGGAGACTTTTTAATTGAGATTCTTCATCCAGATGAGTTAACGGGGCATTTAAATAATGATTCTATAAGTACTAGGATTACATATGGAGATGTCACTTTTTTGTTAACTGGTGACGCTGAACAAAGAAGTGAAGAGCGGATGCTTGAAAGCGGCTTAAACTTAAAGGCGGATATTTATAAAGTAGGACATCATGGTTCGTCTACTTCTAATTCCCGTCGCTTTGTCGAGGCTGTATCTCCAGAGGTGGCGATTTATTCAGCAGAAGCGAATAATTCTTACGGTCACCCACATTGGGAGGTTGTTGACCTATTTGAAGATTTAGGGATTGATTTATATGGAACAGCTGAACATGGAACGATCACGATTTATACAGATGGAGAAACGTTTGAATTATATTATGAATAGTAGGTGCTAAGATATTCTGAAAGGTGTAACAGCCTTGAGGAATATCTTTTTTTATAAAAGGCTCAAATGTAATGAGTGTATTTGAAAGATAGAAAATGGTTATGTCAAAATAGTAAGTGGTAAGTTATTTATGTAAAACCGCTTTTTACTTTTTAGTTGTACTGTGATAATATGAGTAATTTTTGTTGTCGGTATTCAAATAATTATATAAATTAGAATTTTATTATATATAAATGTAAATGAAAGCGCTTTATAATAGAAATATAAAAGGGTTTTATTGTATTCTAGTTCATTAGTCATATAGGTTATGAACAATCGAATTACAATATGTTAGATAAAATGGTCAATATACTATTAATGAATTTAAAACTAGATAGAGAGAGGACTGTTATTTAGGGAGGCTGCATACTATGATGGAAGCGAAAAGGCGATATTCTTTTTCAACATCGGAATCATTTCTACCTTTGTTCATTGAAAGTATAGGATATAACCCGAATGAATGTGAGATGAATCGACCAAACGGATATCCATATTATCATTGGATTCAAACCGTTGAAGGGGAAGGGAAAATCAGCTTTAATAATGAAGAAATGAACTTAACAAAAGGAAAAGGGGTTTTACTTTTTCCGCATACACCGCACAAGTATTATCCTAAAAGCAATAATTGGTCAACGATTTGTATGACCTTTGGTGGAAGTGCTGCAGACTCCATTTTAAATGCCTTGCAAATTAATCGAACGGCGGCTTATATGGAAACGGATGAAGGGTCATTCCAAGAAATTATTTTTCAAATGATTGAGGCAGTAGAAGAGGAGGAAACTTTTTTACAACTTGACTATTCAAAAGATTTGTATCACTTTTTAATTATGATTAAGAAGTTTGGCCAAATGAATAATCATCCTTCCTTATCACAATCATACGAAAAAATTAAACCGGTCGTATCCTGGCTTGAGCAAAAACTTGGTGAGGATATTCGATTGCCTGATATGGCTAGATATGCAAAGATGAGTTCACAATATTTAAATTTGCTTTTTAGAGAATCATTTGGAATGAGCCCTTATTCATATTTGATTCAATTAAGGATTCGTGAGTCAAAACGATTGCTCATCAGTGAGGAGGGTTATTCCTTAAAAGAAATAACGAAAAAAGTGGGTTTTAAAGATGTGAGTCATTTTGTTGCCACTTTTAGAAGAAAAGAAGGAATTACTCCGAAAAAATATCGGAATCTTCATAAAGTTTCAGCTGGTGTATAAAAAATACCCTCAAGCTCTAGTGATGAGCTGAGGGCATTTTTTATGGTCTTTTTTTAAGTTTTGGAATGATAAAATAGGTGCCTGCACGCCAAAACCATTCAACAGGTCCAATTACAAAATATGTTAACCATAGCTTACTAATGACTATTTGAATGATAAAAAATGCGATGGCGATTAAGGTTCCGACAAAAAAGCCGAGTTGTCCAAATAATCCTACCCCATATCCATAAAACAAAGTAGTAAAAATGATCGATTGTAATAAGTAATTTGTAAGAGAAAGTCTGCCTACATATGTTAGAGGGGTTAATAGCTTTTTCCCTTTTTCGGTGGAGGCAATTAATGCAATTGAAGTCGCATAAAAAATAGCTGTAAAAGGTCCGCCGATGTATGTCATTAATGCTTCAGAAAAATACGAAGAGGACAGGACATAAGGGAGTTTCGCTCCAAAACCTATGATGAGTGTAACAAACCATATTTTTTTGAAAAATGATTTTTTCTCTTGGATTTGTAATAGCCATTTTTTTCTAGCAACATATGCCCCAAGCAAGAACATCCCGATTACGGTTAAGACAGTAGTAATTTCAAGAATGATATCACCGATTAGGCCCAATCCTGTTATATCAGCCGCGAATCGAAACTGGAGTACATCTAAATAACTGCCATTTTCTAATACTTCTTTCTCAGCAACGGAATAATCGTAAATAATGCCATCTTGATATTCAGAAGCAGCTGTATCATCAATATTTGCTCCAAGTACGCTCAGTCCCATAATCCCTAAGAAAATGAGGGCAGAAATAAGAAGTCCTTTTCCTTTAAAGTATAGAAAGAAAAAGAAAACAAAGGATGTTAAAGCATAGGTGAATAAAATATCGCCTTCCCAAATATAAGTGCGGTGTAAAATCCCTAACACGAGCAGAAGAAAGGCTCGGCGCCAATACATTCCCGTAAAGTTAGTTCCCTTAAGCTCGGTTCTTTCTTGCAAAAGCACCATCCCATAACCGAAGAGAAACGAAAATAGCGTATAAAAGCTTGTTTTGACAAATAAATATAAAAATCCTTCTGTAACACGGTCAATCGCACCAAGTGGATAAAATTGATGAATGTCAGGCTGGAGCAATAAACCGTACTGGAAATTCATAATATTAACTAATAAAATACCGAAAATCGCTAAACCTCTCATCATATCCAGTTGCATGATTCGACCGCCTTCAAGCGGTGATAGTGTTGATGTTTTCATATACCCTCCATAAATGTGATTTTTACAAATTATTCAAATTTA
Organism: Alkalihalobacillus alcalophilus ATCC 27647 = CGMCC 1.3604; assembly: GCF_000292245.2. Classification (GTDB taxonomy): domain Bacteria; phylum Bacillota; class Bacilli; order Bacillales; family Bacillaceae_D; genus Alkalihalobacillus; species Alkalihalobacillus alcalophilus. The sequence goes on from NZ_ALPT02000090.1 coordinate 5,104, forward strand.
GCATACTCACATATCGTACTGGATTATCAATTGAAGCACAACCATTTTTCTTTAGATTTATGATGATAAGAGTAAAGTGGGGGGAGCAAGGCAGAATTTTTGTTTTAAGTTAGAATTTTCGGTAAAATGAAGCTTAGTTGAACTATAAAGGAGTTAAAATGATGTCTTATAATGAATTTAATAATTTGATCCAAAGCCACCGTTCTATTCGGAAATTTACGAATGAAAAGGTTTCAGATGACGTGTTGGAAAATGTAATCGAATCGGCCAGAAGGGCACCGACCTCGCATAATGTTCAGGCTTATAGTCTTTTAGTTATTCGCGATCAAGCAAAAAAAGAAAAGTTAGCTCAGCTATCTGGTAACCAAAAATATGTCGCAGAATGCCCTGTCTTTTTTGTGATTATTGCTGATTATTATCGTTTAAAAAGGGTGAGCGAGTTACATAACGAGCCGTTTGAGGTTGGGGAAATTGAGCAAGTGATGGTTGGAAGTGTTGATGCTGCTCTTGTTGCCGAAAACCTTTTATTAGCCAGTCGTGCTTATGGTCTTGGAGGGGTAATGATTGGTGGCATCCGTAATCAATTAGAGGAAGTAGCCAAATTGCTTGAACTACCAGAGTATACATTTCCAGTAATGGGATTGTGTATTGGTTATCCTGATCAGTTGCCAGAGCAAAAGCCTAGACTGCCAAAAGAAGCGATTGTTTTTTATGACAAGTATGATTTAGAAAAAGTTGAAGAGGGTTTACGTAGCTATGATACGATTACAGAGCAGTATTATCGCGAACGGACCAATGGACAAAAAACAGATCCATGGTCAAAACAAATGGCTAAACATTTTGCGAAAGTGAATCGACCTCAAGTTGAGGGATATTTAAAGAAACAAGGTTTTTTAAAAGGTTAAACATATCTTGACAAACAAGAGAAACCTCGTTAAGATTTTTCCAAGTATTTAAAATAAAGGTCATGTTGGCCACGTCATACGGTGGTAAAAGGACGTCCCATTGTTGAGAGATGTCTAACACATGTGATGATTGATTCGGTTCTACATACTGACTAAAGACCTCATGTTTGAAACAGGGGGTCTTTTTTGGCAAAGAGATATAGAATTTTTTCATTTCCCGACAGAAGACTCCCACTTCAATCGTGTGAAGGGAGAAGCCCAATGATAAGTGGGAGTAGTTCAAAAGAGAAAGGTTGAATTTAAGTTATGAGAACATTTAAAAAATCAGAAGCACTTGAGCGGCTACCGAATCAGTTTTTTGCAAAACTTGTGAAAAAAGTGGCAGAGGTTAAAAAGCATCATGATGATGTGATTAACCTCGGTCAAGGGAACCCCGATCAGCCGACACCACAACATATTATTGAGGAGTTAAAGGTGGCTGCAGAAAATCCACTCTATCATAAATATTCACCATTTGATGGGTTCGCCTTTTTAAAGGAAGCCGTTGCCAATTATTATATGAGAGAGTATGGAATCGAGATAGATCCTTCTACAGAAGTGGCTATTCTAAATGGAACAAAAACAGGTCTTGTTGAAATAAGTCAATGCTTTTTAAACGAGGGCGATACGGTACTTGTTCCGGATCCTGGTTATCCGGATTATTGGTCAGGTATAGCTTTAGCCGGGGCTAAAATGAAGTCCATTAAATTAAAAGAAGAGCTTGATTTTCACCCTGATTTTCAAGAGTTAAGTGAAAAAGATTGGGAAGAAGCAAAATTGATGTTCTTAAACTATCCTAATAACCCTACTGGAGCAACCGCAACAGAAGAGTTGTTTCAACAAGTGATAGAGCTTGCTGATGAGCACGACATTTGTGTTGTCCATGATTTTGCTTATGGGGCAATCGGCTATGATGGTCAAAAGCCACTAAGCTTTTTGCAAATACCTGGTGCTAAAGAGGTTGGAATTGAAATGATGACCTTGTCGAAAACATATAATATGGCAGGGTGGAGAGTCGGTTTTGCGATTGGAAACCCAAGTGTGATAGAAGCGATTGAGTTGTTACAAGATCATTATTATTGTAGCTTATTTGGAGGGATTCAACAGGCAGCAGCCCATGCATTGCTTTCCGATCAATCTTCGGTCGAAGAACTAGTGACGATGTATGAGAGTCGTCGAGATGTTCTAGTAACGAAGGCGAAGGAAATGGGCTGGCACGTGAAGGCACCAAAAGGTTCGTTTTTTGCTTGGTTTAAAGTTCCTGAAGGATTTACTTCTGAGGAATTTGCTGATCTTCTGTTAGAGAAAGCTCATGTCGTCGTCGCTCCAGGGATTGGTTTTGGGGAAGCAGGAGAGGGATATATTCGAATTGGCTTGTTAACAGATGAAGACACTTTGATTGAAGCAATGAATCGAATCGCTGAACTGAATGTTTTTCATACACAAAACGTATAAATAGCCATTTGTGCAATAAAATCAAATTATAAGTAGAGATTATATCAGAAAAGAGTAATGTTTGGTAAAGTAAAAAAGGGGAGGGATGAATATGAATTCAATTCAAAATATTTATTGTATCGGTCGAAATTATGTTAATCACGCTAAGGAGCTTGGAAATGAAGTACCAACAGAGCCGCTGCTTTTTTCTAAACCAACACATGCTCTTGCTTTAGCAAACGGTGAAAGCTATTTGTATCCATATGATGGTGAGGAAATTCACCATGAATTAGAGGTTGTTTTACATATTAATAAAGAGGTAAAAAAAGGGGATAAAGTCGAGGATGTTGTTGATAAAATGGCTTTGGGGGTTGACTTAACTCTACGTCATTTACAAACAAAGCTAAAGAAAAAAGGACATCCTTGGCTAAGAGCAAAGGGTTTTCCAAACTCAGCGATCATAACTGATTTTTGGTCGTTTAAAGGTGTGGACGATTGTCAAAAAAGAAGTTTTTCATTATTGAAAAATGGGAATATAGTTCAGGAGGGGACCATTAATGATATGCTGTTTGATTTCCAAGCTATTATTGATGAATGTGCTGATACTTTTGGACTTGGAAAAGGCGATATCATTTATACCGGTACACCTGAAGGAGTAGGGCCGGTAGAGCATGACGATCACTTTGTTTTATGTTGGGATGAGAAAGAAGTAGGAGCTTTTCACGCTAAAAGAAGATGATTTAGAAGGAGCAGTGGATAAATGATTTATAATGAAATATTTGCACACCGTGGGTTTTCAAGTAAATATCCAGAGAATACGATGAGTGCTTTTAAAGCAGCGGCTGAATTAGATATAGATGGAATAGAGTTAGATGTTCAGTTAACAAAAGATGGTGTGCTAGTAATTATGCATGATTTAAAATTGGATCGGACAACAAATGGGAAAGGATTTGTACGCCAAACATCCTCTTATGAAATTCAAACATTATCTGCAGGAGCTTGGTTTTCCGATGAATTTGAAAAAGAGCGAGTACCTACATTAGAAGAATTCTTTCAGTGGGTAAAGCCTTTATCTCTAAAAATAAATATAGAATTAAAGGGCTTAGTGGAAGACCGTGAACAGTTGATTGAAAAAGTACTTAATTTAGTAAGATCTTATTCTTTAGAGGAGCGAGTTATTTTTTCATCTTTTGATCACCGTGGGATGAAAATGTTAAAAAACAGGGCTCCTGAAATAGAATCGGCAGTGATTGCGATGGCTGCTATTTTTGGACCAGAGCATTATGCAACAACGGTTGGTGTTGAAGGATACCATTTTTATAGTCCCACTTTGCTTGAAGAAGAAGCAAAAAAGCTTATCCGCTCTGAATTTTTAATCAGGCCTTTCACTGTCAATCGTGAAGAAGATTTAAAGAAGTTTATGAGCTGGGGAGTTGCAGGACTTTTTACAGATAACCCAGACCTTGCTGTAAAGGTGAGAGAATCTTTAAAAAAGGGTAAATAATGAATGTGAATGTAAGGAGGAAAAGTCGGTGAAAAGTGATGTTCTTCGGCTTTTTTGATCGGCTTTTGAACGAAGGTGATACATAGACTTATAAGACAAAAGTCAGGGCCAAAGCCAAGTGAAGACAAAACCAACATGATAGCACACATAAAAAACGGCTCTCCCTTATAGGTCACTTTAATAACCTTGGGAAAGCCGGAAGCTGTTAAAAATTAGAGTGGATGAATATCCCAAATCTCGTTGGCATATTCGGAAATGGTGCGGTCACTAGAAAATTTTCCTGAATGAGCGATATTCGTTATGCTCTTTTTGAGCCAGCTTTTTTGGTTACGGTATGTTTGTTCGACATGTTGTTGAGCTTCGACATAACTATCGAAGTCTTTTAGAACAAAATATTCATCATTATTATAAAGCAAAGAATAATAAATGTTTTTGAATTCAACATCATCATAAGTGAAAAATTGATTGACGAGTTTATCCATGACGACCCGAAGACGTTGATCACTATTATAAATATCACGTGCCCGGTAATTTCCGTTTTGTTGATATTCAAATACTTGTTCCGATGTTAATCCAAAGGTGAAAATATTATTGGGACCTACCATATCACGAATTTCAACATTCGCACCATCAAGTGTGCCAATTGTTAAGGCACCATTCATCATGAGCTTCATATTACCTGTACCAGAAGCTTCCTTACTTGCGGTCGATATTTGCTCGCTAATGTCAGCGGCAGGAATAATTTTTTCTGCGAGCGAAACATTGTAATTTTCTAAAAAAATCACCTTTAATTTATCTTTTACAACGGGGTCATTATTGATTTTGTCAGAAGTTGAGGTGATTAATTTAATCACCTGCTTCGCAAAGTGGTAACCTGGTGCCGCTTTAGCCCCAAAAATAAAGGTACGTGGTGTCATTTGGATATTCGGATTATCACGGCATAGTTGATAAAGGTGAAGAATATGAAATAAGTTTAGGAGCTGTCTTTTATAACCATGAAGTCGTTTAATATGAACATCAAAAATGGATTGGGTATCAATTTTAATATCGTATTCAGATTGGATGAATTCAGCTAAACGTTCTTTGTTCTTAAGCTTCACTTTCGCAATTTCCTCTTGAAAACTAGCGTCATCTGTATATTTAATGAGTTGTATCAGTTCTCGTGGTTCTTTAATCCAGTTCTTTCCGATTGAATTAGATAAAAGCTGCGCTAAATTGCGATTTACATTCATTAGCCAACGTCTATGTGTAATGCCGTTGGTCTTATTATTAAAGCGTTCCGGAAAAATGGTGTGAAAGTTTTTCATTTCTCGATTTTTTAAGATATCAGTATGCAATTTCGCGACGCCATTGACAGAAAAACTTCCAGCGATCGCTAAATGAGCCATATGAATTTGACCGTAAGAAATAATCGCCATTTCCGCAATTTTATCTCGAAGTTCAGGGTGGTCGTAATAAATAGACTGACAAAAACGCTCATTGATTTCATTAATGATCATATAGATTCTCGGGAGTAATGATTGGACCATATCAATTGGCCATTTTTCTAGTGCTTCGACTAAAGTTGTATGATTTGTATAGGCAACAGTTGAGGTTGTAATTTTCCAAGCATCGTCCCAGCCTAATTGCTCTTCGTCCATTAAGAGTCGCATTAATTCAGGGATGACTAGACTTGGGTGTGTATCATTAATTTGAATGGCTACTTTTTGTGGGAGGAGGAAAAAGTCATCATGTTTTCTTTTGAAACGACTTAAAATGCTTTGAAGGCCAGCGGATACAAGGAAGTATTGTTGTTTTAACCGCAGGAGACGCCCTTCATAATACGAATCATCGGGATAGAGAAATTCTGAGATTTGTTCAACTGATCTTTTGTAATCTAAATAGTGATAATAATCATGCCCTTCTGAGGAGTGGAAATGAAAGGAGTTAGGCATCGATTCAGCACTCCATAAGCGGAGGGAGTTCACTGTTTCGTTTTCATAACCGACAATAGGAACATCATAAGGAATTGCTAATACCCTCTCAAAGTTCTTATGTTCAACATGGAGGTGGTTATCTTTTGACACTAATAAAACCTCTCCACCGAAGTGAACTTCCACTGATTTATCAGAACGCTTAGTTTCCCACATATAGTCATCTTTGAGCCAATAATCGGGTAGCTCGACTTGGTATCCGTTGACCATCTTTTGTTGGAAAAGGCCATATTTATAACGAATTCCGACACCATGACCTGGTAGGTTTAATGAGGCAAGTGAATCAAGGAAACAAGCCGCTAGTCGTCCGAGTCCACCATTTCCTAGACCTGCATCATGTTCCTCAATAAAAACCTTGTCTGAATTAAAGCCAAGCTCTTTTAAACCTTCTTCACAAGTTGATAATAAACCAGCATTTAATAAGTTGCTTTCGATTAATCTTCCTAAGAGAAACTCCATTGAAAAATAGTACATTTGTTTCTCATCTTGTTCAACTTGTTGATTTTGAGTCTTTTGCCATTTTCGTAGGATGATGTCTTTTAGAAGTAAGCTTACCGTTTGATAGGCTTCTTTATTTGTAGCCTCATCAACGGTTTTTCCGAATGTGGTTGTTAGCTTATCTATGAAGCTTTGAACAAACTCTGTTTGGGTGATGTTCATTTGTAGACACTCCTCTCCTATCTCTAAGGGATAAATATAACTTTTTATACATCAACGCCGACTGCTCCCAGTTAAAGGTCGATTTATATATATTCGATAGTAGCTGGCTCCACAGCTCTTTATTTTTATATAGATAAAGGCCACGACGAATGGTATATAAAAAGTCACTAGCATTATAATTCGTGAAACTTAGTCCATTTCCTGCTCCTTCATATTCATTAAATGCGCTGATCGTGTCTTTTAACCCACCTGTTTCACGAACGATGGGAACTGTCTCATATTGAAGAGCGACCATTTGGCTTAATCCGCATGGCTCAAATAAGGATGGCATTAACAAAAAGTCGGCACTAGCATAAACTTTGCGAGCAAAGCTTTCAGAAAAGCCAAGAACTGTTCGCACTTTACTCGGATAACGACTTTGTAATTGTAAGAAATTTTGTTCGAGTCGCTCTTCACCTGTCCCAACAATAATGAGCTGAACATTTTCATTTTGAAGCAGTTCATCTGCTACATCTAACAGCAAATCGGGTCCTTTACTTTGAACAAGTCTTGATATGACAGTAAAAACAGGGATGTCTTTGGATGAAGGTAAATGCAACTCATCTTGGAGGGTTAGCTTATTTTCACTTTTTCGGTCTGGATCTTGATAAAAAGGAACAGAAATATTCGGATCTAGTAGTGGATCATAACTATTTGTATCGACACCGTTCAAAATCCCGCACAATTTATTTTTATTTTGAGAAAGGATCTGATGCAACCCTTCGCCCCCAAGCTCTGTTGTAATTTCTTCTGCATAACTCGGGCTTACGGTTGTAATAAAATCCGCATGGAAAATCGCAGCTTTTACGAAGTTGATACAATCCTCATGAAGTAAACCTGGTAAATGTTCGTCTGAAAAGTGGAGAAGCTCATAAAAAATGTTTTTTGGAAAAACTCCTTGATAATGAAGATTATGAATCGTAAATACGGTTTGAATATCAGATTGTTTTGCTTTCAAGTAAGCAGGCAATAAGGCGGTTTGCCAATCGTGACAGTGGAGAAGATCGACTTCTAAATGAAGTTCTTCTAAAAGAGCAAGAATGGCATGGGTGAAAAAAACAAAACGTTCTCCATCATCAGGATAGCCATAGAGTCGTTCTCTTTTAAAATAATATTCATTGTCAATAAAATAATAGGTGATTGATTGCTGTTGTAAGGTAAAAACGCCGCAATATTGTTTTCTCCATTTCACATAAACAGGAAAGCTGGTCACAAAGGTTAATTGCTCTTCAAATTCTGCTTGAAGAATTGCTGCTTTCGGTAAAATGACTGAAACACGAGTATGTTCATCTTGTAATTGGGAAGGGAGAGAGCCAATGACATCTGCTAGTCCACCAGTTTTAAAAAAAGGGTAACATTCGCTTGCCGCAAAAACGATATTCATATACATCCTCCTATATTCAGCCATTGATAAACATATTCTATAAATGAAAGGAAATTCCTTTGCAAAGAGAATCCGCCAACGTGTTAGTTAGCGGATTTCTTAATGTTATTGATTAAATTACTTGGCTTTTAGCAATAAGAAAGGGGGTTTCTATCGTGCCTTTTCGCCTTTGGTAAGGGGTCACTTGAATGTTCTTATCTAAAATAACATGACTTAATTGACTAGATTGTTGAATCGTGCAACGCTGCATAATAATTGAATTTTCAACGATTGCTCCCTTCTGTACATGGACACCAGAAAAGAGAATGCTATTTTTAACCGTGCCTTCAACAACACAACCATTGGCAATTAAGGAATGGCTGACTTTGGCTCCTTTTTTATATTGAGTAGGTGGCTCATCTTTTATTTTAGAAAAGATCGGATTCGCCTGTAAAAATAACTTCTGATAATTAATATCTTGCAGTAACTCCATACTATATTTGTAATAGCTTTCAACCGAATCTATAACAGCATGATATCCATCGTAAGCATAGCTATGGATGGCTAAACGATCGAGGTGAGCGAACACGCCATCTAATAACAAATCAGATTTATGATTAGAGATACAATAGTCAACCAATTCTAGTAGTACCTTTTTAGAAATGATGTACATATTCATAAATAGATGAGGATTTTGTTGATCATTAATTAACGCTTGAACAGCCCCTTTTTTATTGAATTGCAGTTTTAATTTATTTTGGTTTTGACCATTTGTTTTATAGTTAGGATAATAAATAACAGTGACATCTGCATTTGTTTGAAGGTGTTGCTCAAAAACAGCTTGATAATCAATCGTACATAAGTGAGTGCTCCCAGATATTAACACGTAATCAGCCTGGCTTCTCATAAAAAAATCTCGATTATTATGAAAATGCTGTAGGTCACCTAAAGAACGATCTGTTGGATCATTCCAATCTGGTGGAAGAATAAAAAAGCCACCGTTTTTTCGGTTTAAATCCCAAGGTTGACCTGTGCCAAGATGGTCCATTAAAGAACGATATTTTTTCCTAGCAAATAAAGCAATTTCATGAACTTGTGCTGTTACCATATTGGATAGCACAAAATCAATCAGTCGATAACGAGATGCGAAAGGTGTCGCTGCAACACAACGGAAATACGTTAACTCTTTTAATAAATCATTTTCATGGTCTAATTGAATAACACCGAGCATTTTTTTCATTATATCTTCCTTTCAACCATTGCTAACTAGTCTTTGGACGAGTATTTGATGCAATGATTCCTGATTTAAAACAAGTACTTGATTTGTAGGGGAAGTAAGTTGAATATTATCTGGAATCGTTGTATTTTCAGTGACAATCACTTTAGATAATTGGACGTTTTGACCGATCGATACATTAGGCATAATGACAGATTTGTCAATTACACTTTCTGATTCAATGCTCACTTCATTAAAAATAATTGAATTTTTGACGGTGCCAGCAATTCGGCATCCTTCATCAATGATTGATTTTGAAACTTTAGCCTTCTTTGATAAATAATGTGGTGGTTTATGATGAGTCACTGAATAGATCTTCCAGTTTGGATCATTTAAATTAAATTTTGGATCGTGTCCAACGAGATCCATATTCGCTTGCCAATAACTTTCAATGGTTCCGACATCACGCCAATAACCTGTAAATGGATAAGCAAGTAAGCGTTGATTGTCCGCGAGCATCATGGGAATAATATCTTTACCAAAATCATGACTCGATTGTTTACGTTTAGCATCATTCAGTAAATATTTTTTTAAAAGTGGCCATTTAAATACATACACTCCCATTGAGGCGAGTGTACTAGTAGGTTGTTCAGGTTTTTCTTTAAATCCGGTAATTTCATTAGATGCATTTGTCTCCATAATGCCAAAGCGGCTGGCTTCTTCTAAGGGAACATCTATGACAGAAATCGTTGCATCTGCACCTGTTTTCTTATGGTTATCAATGAGCTTGCTATAATCCATTTTATAAATATGATCTCCTGAAAGAATTAGAACATGTTCAGGGTTATGTTGCTCAATAAAAGGGATATTTTGCAAGATGGCATTTGCTGTACCTTGATACCATGAACCACCTTTTTTCTCTATATATGGAGGTAGGCTTCTCAGTCCACCATCACGTCGGTCTAAATCCCAGGGTGAGCCAATTCCTAAATGGGCATTTAATGCTAAAGGTTCATATTGAGTAAGTACGCCAACCGTATCAATCCCAGAATTGCTACAATTGCTCAATGCGAAATCAATGATTCGATATTTGCCTCCAAAGTGTACAGCTGGTTTGGCCATTCTTTTTGTTAAGTCGCCTAACCTTTTTCCTTCGCCCCCTGCTAATAACATAGCAATACAGTTTTTTTGATTTTTTAACACGAACAAACCTCCCTCTTTTATTTATCAAGAAAAAATCATCGGTTATTATTGTTGAAATCATATTCTTTGAAGTGTATGAAATAGAAAACGTTTACTATTCCAATAAAAATAAAGAAGATATTGACAAAAAAGTGAACATTGTAGAGGGCGATATAGTCTAAAAGGCTTGATTTTTTTTCGTAGAGTTATTTTATTCTATAAAAAACATGGTATAGTAGTATTAAGTAGTAAAAAAGTTTTGATATTCCGGCCGAATTAATGAAACGAAAGAACTAATTTAGTGTTTTCGATTTTGATAGAACATGGACTAGTAACGATAATCCTTGTAAAGGAAAGAAGGAATTCGTTGAAATAAGACAAAGGGGAGGAATACGATTGAATACAAATCATGTAAATGCCATTTGCCAGGCAACTCAGCTTATTCTTACAAGTCATTTTGGTTTAGTCGTAAATGCATTAGCTCCTACAGCTGGCAAAGGGCATCTCGTATCTGAAGATATTTCGGTTATTTTGGGAGTGAAAGGACAATTAAAAGGACAAATTATCTGTACATTTTCATCTCAAACAGCTCAAAAAATTATCGGTGTTATGATGGGCGGTATGCAAATTGATCAAATCGATGAGATGGGTTGGAGTGCTGTACAGGAGTTTGGCAATTGGGTAGCTGGTACAACAGCAACTGAATTGTCCAAGGAAGGTTGCGTAATTGATGTCACCCCACCGATTGTTAACGAAGGAGAATCCAATTACCATTCGATTAACCCATTTATTTCAATCCCTTTAGATTCAGATATTGGAGAAATCGGTGTTCATATCAGTGTACAAGAAGTTGTAGAAACATATTAAAAAAATACCTC
>NZ_ALPT02000091.1 GCF_000292245.2 Alkalihalobacillus alcalophilus ATCC 27647 = CGMCC 1.3604
TTTTCTTTTTACGCCGAATTTCGCTTAGTTCGGCTTATTATTGCAGGCGACTTCTCTCTTTATGCCCAATTTCGCTTAGCTCGGCTTATTATTGCGGGCAGCTTTTCTTTTTACGCCGAATACCGCTTAGTTCGGCTTATAAATAGGGGCGGCTTTTCTTTTTACGCCGAATTTCGCTTAGTTCGGCTTATTATTGTAGGCGACTTCTCTCTTTATGCCCAATTTCGCTTAGCTCGGCTTATTATTGCGGGCAGCTTCTCTCTTTATGCCGAATACCGCTTAGTTCGGCTTATAAATAGGGGCGGCTTCTGGACAATAAAGAACACAATGATCAAAAGCTCCGCCAGCCGAATACCCATTTCATCCATGGAACGCGTAGGGTATACGGCTGGCGGAGTGGGCCAAATCATCCAAACTAATTCTAACTAATAGGACTTTTTCAGCGACCCTTTATTTTACAGTATGGGTTATTCGAGCATTAAGTTGGTTGTCTTCATCTATTGACTCAATGATGACTTCTACTTTTCCACCATAACCTCTGCCAATATATCCAACTATTGTTTCACTATAACTATCGTAGATTAATTGCATGGACCCTTCATAAAAATCATCAGCTACTGTTTTCACATTAAAGCTATACACTTCACCAGATTCGACTGGAGGTAATTCAATATCTGTAATGTTATTTGTAAATGTAGTCATTAGACCTTCAATATCTTCATCGGTTTGATTCTCTATCGTGACCGTTATTTCACCTGAAGGATATAGAACGCCTAAGAGAGTGATAGCACCGATAATAGCTCCAATAAAAACTCCAATAATCATCATTAGAGCTAAAACTACCCATTTAAGATTTTTTTTCATAAATACACCTTTCTATTAATAGTATTAAAAATTTAGAACTTGTTTAATGTTAACCATTAAATAGCGACCCCTGGTACCCATGTATAGATAACTTTCTATTCATAAAATCCCTTTGCATCTGGTAAAGCTTTATATTCATCTTTAGAGGAAACGATTTCGTGTATAAAATCTTCAAGTTCGATTAAATCTAAAATAACCTCTGGATGTTCACAATAATTACCATAAGCAATACTATTTATCTCATTATTTATTTGAATCTTCCACTCTGATATGGAAGGCGGTTCAACGTCACATTGCTTATCTCCTTCCAAATTCAAGTCACTCATTATATCTATCTTCACCATCTCGTTGTATATCCTGTTCATTTCATCTTCCGTTAAAGTAACATCAGCTTCTACTATTCCATTTTCTACAAGGTCTTTTATAACAGTATTATTATAAGTATCTATTTTTTGTTTTCCGTATGTTCCATAGATGAGGCTAAAATCAAAATCCTCTGGTAGCTCTCTACTACTTTCCGGCTCTAAGTTTGTACAGCCACTTATAAAAATAACCATTAACACTAATAAAAGAAAATTCCTATATGTTACTCTCAAATATAATCCCTCCTTATCCTGTTCTGACCTTTCGAAACTATTAATATTTCCAATACCTATATATGGTAAAATATATCAAGAAGTTTCAACTTTGTCTAAGATAATAGGGAGGTAAATTTATATATGGATAAATTAAAATGGTTCTTATATTTCAGTGCTGTACTATTGGTCGGAATCCCAATATCAATTGCGCTTATGTCCGATACCACATTCAGTTCGACGTTTAGTCAAATCGTGATATCGACTGCCACTTTTTTAGTCATTCTTGGAAAGTTCATAACGGTATTTCAAAAAAGAAAAGAAAATAAAAGATTTGCAGGAGATATCGGGGCCATAATCGGGCTCTTTATTGTCATCATTTTTACGCTGTAATAAAAAACATATTAGAAAATATAGAAGGAGTTACATAGTCAAAGAAGAATAATGATAAGTAAGTGATTTATTTATGCTTGAGAGGAATGTATGAATGAAAAAATTAATATTGTGTTTAGTCATTTCACTATTTCTAATAAGCTGTTCTAGTCAAAGTTGGGCTTTTGACTTTGTACAAATTCATGGAGTTACTTATGTTATGACTGACGAAATCATAGAGCGAGAGGAAGTAGGGGAATTAATAGGTGAAGTAGATAAATATTCAGATGAAGAAAAAGATCATTCAAGTAATTATTCAGGTAATTTTTCAAATATATATGAGAGTGGAACAGAGTTATATGAAATAGAAGGTATATCAAGAGCTCATGCAATTGCCGTTGAATATGAAATCGGTCATTACGTAAAGGCAATTATTGAAGAAGAATGGACTGAGGAAAATTAGGGAGGATATTATCTTATCAAGCCAATAGGACAATACCCTTTATTAGAGTGTCGCCACTTATACCGAGATTTCACCCGTAGCCCAACCTTTAATAAATGCTTCCAACGAAGGAGCAATCCACTTTCGGCTATCATCTTCATGGTTCCAAACATAAATATCATCATTTTGAATGCAACCATTAAGTATTCTATAGCCGAATAAATCACCATTTCCCGCATCAGAAAAAAACAATAAGTGATCAAAGGGCATATAGATATCTTTGAACTCGACCTCATTCCGAAAATATAAATTCTCTTTTACAATTTGAGAAGTTGACCAGATTAAAGGGCAACCATAATTATCAAATACTCCATTTGTTTCCTTCAATAACTCTAATAATTCCTCGGGTAATTCGACTTTTAATTCTGCTGTTATTTGCGTTAATTCACTATTTATTACTGGTTCTTTGAATAAATAGTCTTTTGATATTGAGCTGATGAACTCTTTCCAGATCATTTTTTCCCTCCCTTTAATACTCTTTCAAAAATAATATTTCGTCACATTTTAGTGAATCTCCTTCTTTCACGACCAACTTCACGATAAATTGGAAGCACTCAGAAACAGTCTTACTCGTATAATATGGTTGCATTTGAGATAATCGACAATCTTGTAGTTACCCTTCAATTTGTATTATTCGTACAAGCCTTTCAAATAATTATATAAATAATTACTGTCACTTTTAATCGTTAAGGGAATATGCTCCTCTGTATTGCTTGCTTCCCTTGCTATTATATATTTTTCTCCCACATGAAACCTCTGGAATTCACCATTATTAAAATATAAATAAACCTCAAATTCATTCTCTACATCCCTGTTAACCCTTCCACCGTCATGCACTGAAACATCACGATTCCAAAAAGAATTTATTTCAACAGCATCATCAATAGTAAATTCTCTGTCGTCCTCAGCTCCTACTATTACTCCATTTTCAAGCCACTCGGTTCTTTTAATTCCTATACTTTCTACATCTGCAATGTTCTCTGTTGTTGACCGTTCTTCCACAAACTCAGAGAAATTTTGCGGTGAAGAAAAAGAGATATTAAAATAATAGAAAGAAAACACAAAAACTAATAGAAAAATAGCCACTAAAAATTTAACACTCTGTTTACTCACACCAAACAAACCTCCAACCTTCAATTTATCTGAATATTAATAATATTACAATTGGATTAATATAGCAAACAAAGGAAAACCCTCAATGTCCATTTACCTAAATATGGACAAATTAGACCGTCAGAAACTCATTGAGAATGTATCAATTTCCCCTCTCCCATAGCGGACTTTCACTGTCTAATTATCACCCTTTTTCAGCATAATAATAAAAGCTAGTCGACAAAGTCTCGTTAAACGTGACGGTCGACTAGCTTTTTGTTTTTAAGAAAGTAACTGTGATATGTCATTCCGCTTTGACCGCAATATCCTCATCATCAAACCAAATAATCAACCAGTAATTTGCAATGAAGGTCCCGATACCCAAATGGTAGATAATGTTATTCCCTTCCTCAAATAGCTCTACTTCACTTGGTGTTCCTAAAAAGTTTGTAATTTCCTCGCGAGTCTGCCCTTTTAATCAATAATTTTTTATAAGGCTATCCACAATTAGTAACCTTTCTCCCGGATTGTCATTCCAGTGTTCTATCAAAAAACTCCTTTTATTACATCCTCCATACTTTGCGTCTCCTGTATGCTTAGTGAATCATTTTATAATACAGTATACTTAAATATAAGTTCTCCATTCTGGTCTTTCTCATTTATATATTCAAACCCTATACTTTTATATAAACGATAAGCTATTTCATTTTCTTCGATGATGCTTAAATAGATTATTTTTACTCCGTACCTTTCTGCAACTATATCAATAAGTTTCAGCATCGTAATTTTACCTAATCCTTTTCCTTGGTATTTCTGATCGATCATTATTCTATCAATCCAAGTATCTCTTTGCTCTCCAAAAGACCCATACATAGCAAATCCAATAACATTTTCACCATAATAAATAGCAACTGGGTGCCATTCACTATAAGTCTGAGCTTCTTCCAAACATTCTTCAACTGTTTCAATAAATTTCTCTTGTCCAGGTTTTAAACATAAATTTTTAACTAAATATTCATTACTTTTATCAATATCTTTAAAATATACATCTCTTAATTTAGAATTTATAGTATCTCTATTCATAAGAAACCCCCTCCCTAAAATCTGTTTTTAAAATTTCTCCTATCTATTTAAAGACTCTAAAATACAATTTGCTGCATATTTCCCGGAACATATAGCCCCTTCCATAAAGTTAGGGAAACTTGGGGAGATTTCACTACTCGAAAAGATAAAATTTTTATATCGTTTTCTTAAGATGTCGCCGCATTGTATAATCCATTAAAATGAACCTTTGCACTATAACCACCACCACAGTATGGATCGTTTACCCAAACACATTCTTCCATATCTAAATAATTTCGAGCTACTTCTCCAAATACATCATGTAATCGTTCGAGAGCATATTCTATTCGTTGTGCCTTACTTTTCATTGCCAGACGTTTTGCTATATCCGCACCAATAAACATCGTCAAACGACTCTCATCACCTACTTTTGAAGAATCGATGACACTTACCCCTTGCGACTCTGTATAAATGACCCCTTTCAAACGTTTCAGTTCACCTTCTACTACGTATTCATGCCAAAATGGTTTCTTATAAGCCCAAGTCATTTTGATAATAGCTCCATCTGAATAACTGTATAAAGCTTTTTCGAAATGATGATTCAAGTTCGGACTATACGTTAACCGGCTTGCTGCAGTTGGTGGAATAGCAAGTATTACTGCATCAGATGTATACTCATGATTTACAGAACGAATCTTATAACCCTTTTCTGTTTCTAGTACTTCATTCACAGGTTCATCATATACAATCTTGTCTTTCGAAATTTTTTCTAAAGATAAAACAAGATGATTCAATGGCCCTGAAGCTTGATGAGTGAGGTCACTCTGAGTGGATAGGTACTTTTCTTTAGCATCCAATAATGCTTTACTACTTAAATTTTTAGGATTAATATTAAATAGCTCTGAATGGTAACTACTGATAATTTTTTGGATATGATTATCTTTTATCCTCTTTTTATATAGCTCAAACAATCGTTCATCCTTTTGATCAATTTGAATGAACAAGTCCTTTTCAACCTCTTCTATGATCGAATCGACCGATATTTTCTTTATTTCATCAATTTCAACGGCATCCTCCGTCACATCGGTTTCAAGAATTTCCATTCCCGAACGCTTAATCAGCTCTACCATTTCTGTCATATCTTTATTTAAAAATTGGGCACCAAGCTCAAAATAACCGGGACGTTCAGTGGAATAACTTGAGAATACTTTTCCACCCGGTCGTGAATTCGCCTCAATTACTTTGTAGTTTATCCCTTTTTCCTTTAGTATCTTAGCCGCTGACAAGCCTGCTAATCCTGCCCCAACAATTATTACATCATAGTGTTGTTTGTTAAAATCCTGCATCTTTTTCACCCTTATTTTTAACTAAATACTACTTTTTTCATTCTCTCCTAATGTCTCAAAAATATGAATGAAAATCATTCAGTTTATGAGTTTAAAAAAGAAACTGCTTAACAGTCTCTTTTTTTAATAAGATCATCATATCCATTCTGCACAATGATCAGCAAGCTCTTGTAGTTCATTCATAAATAAACTCGCATGATATCCATCACATACAGCATGATGAACTTGTAATGAGACAGGTAAAAATAACCCTGTTTCTGTTTGATAATACTTTCCACCCGTTATGATAGGTAAAAGAAAATCTCCACCATTATTAATATTTAAATTAAAACCCGTAAAAGTAGTCCAAGGTATCATCGAAATAGGTATACCGTTTTCTGGTACGGGAGTCTTTGGAAATAAAACACCTTTACCATTGTAGCATTTAATGTCTTTTTCATATTGTACATAAAAATCGGCGAAAGACCTTAAATTTGGTGACCAGATACTAGAAAATGTACTTGTTTCTTTATCAAAAACGGTATAGGTTGGGAACAACTCTGTCCAAAAGCCTAATTCCCCTTCTGAATTAAAGTTCGTTCTAAACTCTCTATAAGAATTGACTATTCTAGTTACCATAAAAATAAACGCAGGGTATAGCTTATAATTCTTTTTCTTTAAAGTCTTCATAAGAACAGAAATATCCATTTCAGTTGTAATACTAAATGTTGTCTGCTGATGTAAATAGTGTTCAAAATACTCTTTTCGATGCCAATTTTTTCGGTCTATAATAGTGAATTTCATCTTTTTCGCCTCCTAATTAATTTGACTACATATTTAGGAGGCTTTTTTCACTGTTTGTTTCATATCATTCACCCTTCGAAACGTTTTATACAATTATATTACCCAATCTTTTTACTCTAAACTACCTCAAAAATAGCTTATTAACTTTATCAATTTTCTAACAAGGATTCTCCCCATAATCGTCGAATTAAAGATAATCCACCTCTAACTTAAAATGGAGGATTATCAGTTACTAACTTAAAGGAGCCTCTTTAGGAATAAGCCTTCCTAAGCTAAAAGGGGCAGATTGTGTCAAAATAAGATATAATTAATTGTATTCTTTTGTTTTTTCAATTACAAAATACCCTTGAATAACAGAGCCAATCAGTTCTACGTTGCTCAACCTCTTTATATGCTTAAGAGCAACATTTTCATTAGGTTTTTCTAAGTTATATATGGTAGCATGGCTCGTTCTATCGTACTATTTATTGATACTGATTAAGTTATAATATCGTGCATTAAGGGTATAGGTAAAGATAAGGAATTTTTCAGAAGTAGATTTAATATTTACCGATTCATTATAGCCATACATTGAATCTCTATTACTAGGTAAGCTTTATTCCCTAAACCCGTAGTTATTTCAATATTAAATTTTCTTAAATAAGAATAGGAGTGATTGTATGTTATCAGAAAAACTTGTTAAGGCACTTAACCGACAAATGAATATTGAATTTCAAGCAGCACACGATTATATGGCAATGGCAGCCTATTGCCAGCAAACGAGCTATGATGGGTTCGCTAATTTCTTTTTACAACAAGCGACAGAAGAGCGTGTACATGGAATGAAAGTCTACACGTATTTAAATGATAAAGGTCACCCAGCTATCTTTTCAGAAATTAAAGCTCCAAAAGCTCAGTTTGGCTCTTTAGTTGAAACATTTGAAGCTGCTTTATTACAAGAACGTAAAGTAACCAAAAGTTACTACGAAGTATATGGAATTGCCCAAGACGAACGTGAATACCAAACCCTCTCGTTCTTAAATTGGTTTTTAGATGAACAAGTTGAAGAAGAATCAACGTTTGAAACGCATATTGATTATTTAACACGTATTAAAGACGATTCAAATGCTTTGTATATTTACGAACAAGAATTAGGAAAACGCAAAGCGGGAGAATAGGTAAGTAGCACTTATTGGCTAGTAGGTCACTTCACCTACTAGCCAATAATATTATTCCCTGAATGAATTCTCTCTTTTAAATTTTATATGGCAAAAATTCTTTTAGTTTAGAAAACTTAAAGATTCCAGTCAGTGTTAAAATCATAATAATTGAAATAGAGCTTAACACTTTAAATTCAAAATCAATTAAGTTAAACCAATACATACTAAGTGGAAACATAATGAGCAGGGTTAATAAATACGGCAAAGTCATTACATAATACAGTCCTCTGCCTTTCCTAAATTTGAAGAAAGAATCCCATTTAGCTTGATTCATATGGAAGATTTTTTTTATCATTATAAAAGTAAACATTAATAAACCAATATAAAATAAAGAAACTAATAGACTTAAAACAAGATAAGAAATGATAAAAATGAGCACATTCAATGCCGCTCCTCCTTTCCAATAAGAAAATAACAACTCCAATTAAAATAATTGTATAAAACCGAAGCACACCTTTTTTGAAGAATTATTTACTTATTAAACGAATATACCTTATGCTTTCTTGGACTGAGGTTTCTATATAACCAATGATTTGGTCCAAAGTAAATACCTTAGTTCAAAGTTCATATCTTCTAAAACATACGGAGTAAATTTCCTTATATCCCCAACTGCAACTTCCTCTAAATCAATGAGTTCGCCGTTGTGCTGTAATGCTTGTTCTAATTCATCTTTTACACCGTAGTAATCAATTAATTTTCCGTTTAATAAATGAAAATCGTTATGATAACGCTGAAAAACCTCTCGAAAATTGTGAATAGTTAATAATGGACACTGCGGCTATTCTCAATTTTCACCTGGGTTATCAATTTCATTATAGATATAACATTAACTACATTCTTCAATGTTTGAAATGCTTGTTTTGTGTTTTTTAGTAAACAAAAAACAGGTAAGCCATTTATCCTCTGCTCTTTTTCGCTCGTATATATAATTTATAATAACGATGCGTTATTTTATTTACTTTTTATTGCCTTTTTTACTTTCCCTGCTGTTATGGTTGGAATTATTATTTCCATAATAACAGATATGGTCCTCATCAAAATGAAGTGGACCTTAAAT
The DNA here is from genome assembly GCF_000292245.2 of Alkalihalobacillus alcalophilus ATCC 27647 = CGMCC 1.3604. Lineage (GTDB taxonomy): Bacteria > Bacillota > Bacilli > Bacillales > Bacillaceae_D > Alkalihalobacillus > Alkalihalobacillus alcalophilus. Next base: position 8,853 of record NZ_ALPT02000091.1, read on the forward strand.
AAACTTGCACATATGCTCATATATTCCCTATTAGGTTTAATGATTTCTTTAACCTATAGCTTATTCATATTGGATGTATGGAATATGGAAGGCCATATATTTAATGCATTCTTATCGATGTCCGCAACCACACTTTATTATTTACTGTTTATTTATTTTAAAGACTGATTCATAGCTTTATAATAGAAAATCGTCGCATCCAATTCACCATTCGCCGACTTCGCATAGTTAGGGATCCGACCTGCTTGGATATAACCTAATGACGTATATAGTTGATTGGAAGGGTCCCCTTCTCTTGTGTCTAGGACCAATAACGAACGTCTCTCTTTCTTAGCCCGTTCTTCAGCTTTATTCATCAGTGAACGCCCAATACCGTTACGTCGATAATGAGGATGTGTCATTAGTTTCGCAATTTCAGCCCGATGACGCCCGTGTTGTTTTGCACACAGCTGCAATTGCACACTTCCAACTATCTGATTATTTATTTTTGCGACAAATAAAACCACTTCTGGCTCTAGTACACTGCTCCAATATTTAGTTGCATCCGCTAATGGCAATGGTGGTAAAAAACCAATTGATGCATCACCTTCTACTACCTGTATTAAGAGTTCTGATAATTCATTCATATGTTCTTCGGTTTTGTTCAACTGTTCAATTTCCACATTCTTGACCAAAATAATCACCTCAATATTAGTTTACCTTTCCATACTCACACCTCTTCACAAATTGTACACTTATTAAGAAGGAGTAGTAAACGGTTTCTTAGCAACACTAACTGGTCTATTCTTATGGTAGTAATTTTACTTTAAATGGTTTAAAATCAACTGGCTTTAAAGATCCGCCTCTAAATTCCCACTCAATCATTTCTCCACTTTCATCCAAACCGGCTCCTCCTCCATCAGTTGGGAGTAATAAATAAGGAGTAATTGTTAATTCTTTCACTGCTGAATCAATAGGGTCAAACTTCTTATTACTTGTAAATACCATACGGTTGTCGAAAATTTCCCCTTTCCCTCCACCTGAATGACTTAAAATCTCATTACCATTTTGATCCACTATCAAGAACTCTATATTACCCGCCCTGCTTAATTCGAAATCGGTTCCTTCCTCAGAACTCTCATAAGATAGACTGACACCTGGTTCACTTAAAAGTAAATCTTTAACCGTAAGTTCAATTCCATCCACTGATTCCGAATGTTGAATCGGAATTTTAATGAAGTCTGTTATTTGTTCGATGAATGTTGAAAAATAGAATGTTTCACCATTTTTTCCGGTCAATATATATCCAAGTTCAAAAGCTTCTGGCATCTCTCCTGTGACTTCTATTTCTTGTATACCAGTTCGAACGGTTGGAGAATGGATGGTTTCCTTATGACCACCTGAAGCTAATGATGGAAATTTATCATCAATTGTAAATTGTCCCCACCCAAAATAGTATTCTTCTAGTTCTTTTTCTGATTCGATAATATAACCGATCGTTATATTATTTTGATCGTATAAAATTTCATCAAGAGTAACAGATATTCCATTAGTTGTCTGTGTCTCGCCAATTTCACTTGTTAAACCCTTTTTTTGTGCTTTTTGTAAGCCGATTAAATCAGAATCACCGAAAACGGAGCCAATGATTGGGATTTGCGACAAACCACTTGCTAAAACTGGTGAATAATATGACGAACCAATTAATAATCCCAAACTAGCTACCAGACTAGACATAGCATAGATTATTTTTCTTTTTCCTTTTTTATTTCTTTTACCATTATCACTAAATTTCTTATAACTATGTTGTTTTTCTGCTTGAAGAATTCCTTGTTGAATTGCTGAACGAACTTCTTCTTGAGGGAAATCCTTTAACTGGTCTTTTTTATTTGACTTAGCCATGTAATTTGTAGCTCCTTTCTAAATCATCTTTTAAACTTTTTTTCGCTCTACGTAAATAGGTTTTTATTGTTCCAACTGGTTTTTCCATAATTTCAGAAATCACTTGAATAGGAAGGTCATGATAATAAAATAAAATAATAGAAGTTTGATAAGAAGAGTTAAGCTTGGACAATGCCTCACTTAAATGAAAAGATTCTATCTCTTCATCTCTCCCTTGCTCTAATCTCATTAATAGTTTATTTTCTTCATATGGAATAATTCGATCCCTCTTTTTTAATAGTTTATAGCACTCGCGTATAAGAATTCTAAATAGCCAAGTTGAGAAATACTCCGGATTTTGTAACTGCCCTATTGAAAGAAACGCTTTACAAGATGTTTCTTGAATGGCATCCAAAGCATCTTCTTTTTTACCGACATAAGATAGAGCTTTGTAATAAAGCATTTTCTCTTCTAAAAAAAGCACTTCTTCAAATGCTTTAACGTCTCCATTAATAGCCCTTTTGACTGTATGTATATCATGTTTCAAAATTTAATCCCCCTCTCTTTATTTAGAGTAATCTCGATTTAAGAAAAGTTTCAACCTCTTCAACTTTTTATTCAGTTACCTGAAATTTGTAATCTATTAATATAATAAGCATCACATTAAATAAACAAAAAAGAGGGGACTATGTGAGCTACAAGGTTCAGCACACACCACCTCTTCTTATTACTAAGTCATCATAAAATCTGTAAAAATCAATTATTTTGGTTGAAAGATTAGCTGAGAAACTATTTACCCTTGTACACCGTCTCCCATAAGCCTTGCAACTTTCTAATATAAAGAATCTGCCCCTTATGGTATGTCGTATGAATCGTAAGGTAAGAAAGATCAGATGCCATTTCATCAAGTTTATTAGCTTCAGCTTCCTCGACGACATTCTTCCATTCAGTCGTAATATTTTCTATCCGCTTAACTGTATCATTCCAAGTTAAACCTTCTGCATTTCTAAAAGTATTCGTCTCAACATTCCTTTCGTTTGGTATGTCTTTAAACCGATTTAAATAACGCACTATTTCAAAAATAGAATTCGTTGTTTCACTCGGTTTCCAACTTGCTTGTTCTTCTGTAAGATTATCAATTGAGTGGAGTAATGATACAAACCAAGTGTTTTCATGACAGGCATTTAACTGTGCTAATAAAATATCTTTAACATTCATCTTTTTTCCTCCCACGTTATTTAAACAATATTCCTCGTTCTACTTAATTCTTGCAAATATTCAACACTAATCGAAAATGTCCTTCTTTTTAACAAACTTACCCTTTTTTGCATATTAAAAAGGCATCCTTTTTAGAAAAGAAATGCCTTTTTGTTGATTACTAAAAAGAATTCAGTTTTGAATTAGAGAAAAATCTTACGACAATGCAAAATCAACCATCCAGAGCTCTGCCGTCGTTTCATAGCCAAGACTTTTATAGACATGTACGGCAGGGAGATTCTCTGCTAATACACCTAAATAGACATCTGCCGAGAGTTGCTTCCCTAAATAGGTAAGTTGGCTCGTCAGGCTCTTAGCCAATCCTTTTCCCCTATAATCTAGTCTAGTAATAATGTTTCCAAGCTCGACAAGCTCAGGATCATAAAAATGAAAGCCTCCTACGGCCATGAACTCATTCCCATCTTTCATCCCAAGGAAAGGACACCGTTCTAGTTCGCTCCTCGTAAAAAATCTCATCCCTCCGCCGTGTAAAAAATCTAGCACCTCAGAAAACTCTTCCTCTTTCACAAGTTCAGCTTTATTAGATTCGAGCAATTTGGATTGGTCGACGTGCTTCATTGTTAAAAAACGTTGTGGTTCCCCAACAATGAGTCCAAAAGACTGAAATAGCTGAAAGTCACGTTGAGATAAGATGGTACCACAGATTACATTTTGCTCGAGTTGAAAAATAGCTCTTGTAAAAGCAATCAGTTCTGGTAAAAATACTTGCTTTTCGCTCATATGGTAAAAAGAAAAAGCAGGAAAGGAAAGCTCACTTAAATAGGCTAAAACAACCGTCAATTGATTATCTACATATTGTCCAACAAATTGAGCACTTTCCTTTCGTTGCGTCAAATAACTATAAAAAAGCAAATGCTGATCCTTATCGATTTGTTCCATTAATTGATTCCTTGTTTTTTGTGTAAGCAGGCGGTGTGTGATCATTTAACTTTATCCCTTCGTTCAGTTAGTAAAACATCAAATACCTTGAATTAAAGCATTTTATAACCTCAACTTCGAAGCACCTCCACCACTTTGTTGGAGGTGAAAATTGCTAGCACTAAGGAAGTTAAAAAAACGAGCAAACTCCCCACAAGGACTCCTATTGAAGAATTTATCGGCAAGTGGCTCCAAACAAAAAAATGAAAAACCAATATATAAATAGCTAAAAAGACGGCTCTTAACAAATAAAGAACGATATTTTGCAATAGGTGCACCTCCTCTTGTACATCAAACAATGAAAAGCTTGCCTATTAAACAAGCAAATATCCAACTTAAATAGTCATATTTTATTAAAGTATATTATACCAAGAAGAGGAAATGAGAGTAGCTAAAAATAAAAAAGGTTGGTTCAAAAAAACTATTTGCCTCCTTCCTCTAATGATTCCCTTTCCTGCTTTTATTCGATGGCTTTCGGACTCATTGACGTCCTTTGATTCCCTTTCTGGCTTTTATTCAATGGCTTTGGGATTCATTGACGCTCTTTGATTCCCTTTGCGACTTTTATCCGATGGCTTTCAGACTCAATGACGCTCTTTGATTCCCTTTGAGACTTTTATTCAATAGCTTCGGGATTCATTGACGGCTTTTGATTCCCTTTGCGGCTTTTATTCAATAGCTTTTGGCTCCATTCAGCCTCTTTGATTCCCCGCCCCCAGAAAGAAAACAAAATCGCCCTGCGAGTTATCCTTGCAGGGCGATTTTCTGTTATGCCTTGTACCTATAATTGAAGCGATATATATTTCACTTCTAAATATTCTTCCATTCCCCAGTGTCCGCCTTCACGTCCAAGTCCACTTTCTTTCATTCCTCCAAATGGAGCTTGTGCGACAGATGGTAGACCATCATTTAAGCCGACAATTCCGTATTCTAATGCTTCGGAAATCTTAAAAGCCTCGGAAAGGTCTTTTGTAAATACGTAAGCTGCTAACCCAAAAGGAGTCTCATTCGCCCGACGAATCACATCGTCAATTGAAGTAAACGTAGCAATTGGGGCAAGTGGTCCAAATGTCTCTTCCTTCATGCAGAGCATATCATCGTTCGCCCCTACAATAAGTGCTGGTGCTTGGAAATAACCTTTTTCCTCTTTTACATCAGAACCAAATAATATATCTGCTCCTTTTTCTTTTGCATCAGCAATATGTTTCGTTACTTTTGAAAGCGCCTCAACGTTAATTAACGGACCTATATCTATGCCCTCTTTCAATCCATTTCCAACTTTTAATTTTTTACTTCAGCTACCACTGCCTCAACAAAAGCATCATGAATCGACTCATCTACATAAACTCGGTTCGCACAAACACAAGTTTGCCCAGCATTTCGATATTTCGAAGCGATTAACCCATCGACCGCTTGAGCAATATCTGCATTTTTAGTCACAATAAAAGGGGCTTGACCTCCTAGCTCAAGGGACAACTTCTTCACCGTATGTGCCGCCTGTTCCATAAGTAATTTCCCTACACGAGTCGATCCTGTAAAAGACACTTTTCGAATCCTCTCATCTTCCATCCACTGTTTTCCAATTACTACAGCATCACCTGTAATAAGATTAATAACCCCTTTAGGAATCCCAGCTTCTTGTGCAAGTTCTACAAGTCGATACGCTGTAAATGGAGTGAATTCTGACGGCTTTACAACGGCTGTACAGCCAGCAGCAAGAGCTGGCCCCAGCTTACGTGTTAACATCGCAGCTGGAAAATTCCAAGGCGTAATGGCCGCGATAACACCTATTGGCTGTTTTTGAACGAAAATCCGTTTATTTGGTGAACTAGCTGGAACCGTTTCCCCGTAAATACGCTTGCCTTCTTCTGCATACCAAGACAGAAAGCTGTTCGCATAACGTACTTCTCCAATTGCTTCAGTAAATGGTTTTCCTTGCTCTTTTGTCATCAAAGTGGCAATCTCTTTTTCTTCTTGTTGAATTAAATGATGCCATTTTTGCAACAGCTCACCACGTTCTGCCGCCGTTTTTATTTTCCAACTTTCAAGGGCTGAGGCTGCGGCATCTACCGCAAGCCTCGCTTCCTCTGCCCCTGCATTGGCAATCGTTCCAATGATTTGTTCTGTCGCTGGATTGATAACATCGAGCGTACTCTTTGTTTCTATCCTTTTATTATCAATAAACAGTGCTTGGTGCATTAGCTAACTCCCCTTTTCTTTTCATCTTCTAAATCTTTCGTAAAAGTTTGATCGTTTTCACCAACAAAAAACTGCTTTCCATAAATCAATACACATAATAGTATACCAGCTGCTAAGGCCCAGGCCGCTCCTTTTACAGCAAGAATAGCGGCAACAACTCCGGCAATTCCTAAGTCTCGCTGGCTTTTTGCTTCAAGAATCCCAATACGTACGCTTACATACCCTTGAATAAGCAATGTTAAAGCCATCGCAACGCCAAGAATCGGTTCAACAAGACTTACAATCGGCAAGAGCAATAAGCCTGTATTCGTTCCCCATCGGAAGGAACCCATTCCCCCAAATATGGAATGCATTGATTTTTTTCCTTCTTTAAATCGTTCTGTAATAACGACTTGCATCGCCGCCCATGTCGGGCCTGCCATTGTTACATCTGGACCAATAATACTCATTAATGCATTACGCCCGCCAAAAATATAGTGAGCTCGGTTCGGATCATAATTTACTTTTTCATCTGCTCGTACTTGATCGGCTTCTGTAATAATCGCTTTCGCTTGTAAAATGTCTCCAAATAATACTAAATACGCAGCAAAAACCGTAGGCAAACATGTAATGAACATAACCAATGGAGGAAAACCTACTCCAAATACGGTATATTCATTCCATAGAGTAAGAAAGTCTGGCTTTGAAAAACCCCATTCAATACTTGGCCATGGCGCTTCTCCAAACAGAGGAGCCACAACGACAGCAAGTAGGATAATTGGCAAAATTCCTAATTTTCCAATTAAACCAAAGATACCTCCACGTATTTTAAGTCGTTGAAAGCTTTTGGAAAACATCAA
>NZ_ALPT02000092.1 GCF_000292245.2 Alkalihalobacillus alcalophilus ATCC 27647 = CGMCC 1.3604
ACGCCGAGATGGCTCTTGTTCGGCTTATAGTTCATCTTCTCCTATTCTTTTTACGCCGAACTCTCTCTTATTCGGCTTATAATTCTTACTCTCCATTCTTTTTACGCCGAACTCTCTCTTATTCGGCTTATAATTCTTACTCTCCATTCTTTTTACGCCGAACTCTCTCTTATTCGGCTTATATTCCTTTTTCTCCTATTCTTTTTACGCCGAACTCTCTCTTATTCGGCTTATAATTCTTTTTCTCCATTCTTTTTACGCCGAGCTGGCTCTTGTTCGGCTTATAATTCATACTCTCCATTCTTTTTACGCCGTACTTTCCCTATATTCACCTTATCAAACGCTCCTCAAAAAAAAGAGCCAAATCTTTACTCGATTTGGCCCTCTCTCAAGGCTCCTTTATTAATAAAACACAAAATTAAATAGCTTTTTCAATCGTTTCCATTAAACTTGTTTTTACTTCATTCCAAATTTGCTCGTTGCCAGAAAACTCTTTTGACATCGATTGAACAAATGCTTTAAAAGCTTCCTCATACTTAGGATCTTCTTTATCCTCAGGAATATTTTGCTCTGCTTTTAATTTTTCAACAAGCGTTTGAACTTCTGGAGCACGAGGACCCCACTTCGCTACCTCTTCTCCATTTTCATCTAAGAAAATCACAATGGGGATGGAGCGAGACTTCCCATTTGTTAAATACTGATCCATCAATTCTAAATGCTCATCACGAATCAAATAACGAGTTTCAATAAGAGCTTCATTAGCCAGTCGTATCAAAATAGGCACATTCACCATCGCATCACCACACCAGTCTGCCGTTAATACGATCGCCTTTAACCCTTTTGTTTGATATTGTTGTAACCTTTTCTTCTCCTCATCCTTTAAATGAACCCCATTGTATACCGTTAACAATCTTTCTTTATGTACATTCATCGCTTGAATGTATTCAAAGCCCGTCATTCCCTTATCAAACCAGTTCAATAAATTAGTCATCTATTTTCCTCCTCCATCTAATAAACCTAAACCTTTCTTTACTATATACACTCCAGACGCTAAAAACAAAAAAATTGCTTATGCCCCACTCAAAACTTCCCATTTAGTATAAAATGAACCCAAAAGATTTAGGAGGTCCATCATAAATGAAGACTTTTATTAAGACTCTACTAATCATAGTATGTTTAACCCCAGCTGCTTTTCTCTTTCATTTTTATGAGTATAATCAACATATAAATGGAGAAGAAGCTCCTTTTTTACTGTTAGGTATCCTCTTATTTATTGTTGTAACTGGAGTGCTCTCTATTAAAAGGAAAGTACGTTATATGCTTTTAATAAATATCGGTTCAGTCGGACTATCTCTTATATTAGCTAATCTTTTTATTCCAAATGATACGAGTTGGTTTAAACCATTTGAACGAGATATCGTCATTTTGTTAACCGGTTTATTCATATTTATTTGTCAGCTTGTTATTCATTTAATCTTGCTCGGAACTAAAAAGCTGACAAAACCTCTCTAGTAATCTACAAATAAATCTCCTTCTTTTTAAACGGTTGGCATATAAATCTACTAGCACACATAAGTATTAATATCGAATATCGGTTACACATTTACTATTCGCTATTGTATCAGGCTTTTTGATTTAGCCTAATCGCTTTACTCTCTGAAAAAGGAGTCGATTTAATGGATAACCAACGTAAAACCGAATATACACTACGTGTCTCCACAAACTCCGATTCTCATTATGAGTGGTTAGATTTAGGAGTACGGAATGTCGAGACCAAAAAAATTATTGGATTGCCCTCTAAAAAAAGAAAACAAAAGCGCTACTTGGTCTCTCCTATTCAAGAAAGAACATTTAAACCTCCAGACGACGATAATAACCATCTACTCCACCTTGTTTTATTAAAAGATGGTACCTATTGTTTAGAGCCTGGCAGGAAGGTCCAAGTTGATTTAACCACTTTACAAAATCAACCTAAAATCCAGGCCGCTGTTAGTGTCGTCATTTCCCTTTCTTCATTAGAAAATGATGAGCAAAAGCGCATTCACTCCATCTCTAATCAAATGAAACAGTTAGACTTACACCTTTATGATCTTATTCAATATACAATGAGCAAGTATGGACATATTGAAACAACGACTGAAGAAGGCAGAAAAATTAAGAAATGGCAAAAAGAGAAACAAACTTTAGAACTGACTCGTTATGAAACGTTAACACAAATCGCGATTCAGAAAAAAATAATGCCACCCCACTACCGCATCCAAATTAATATTCGCTAAAGAAACGAAAGACTTTACGCATTATCTCTGAATCACTAGGCTGGAAATGTTTGAACTTTTATCATATTAATCATTATGAAGACCAAAAAAATCCTGAATACTCAGGATTTTTTTATTTATCCAGCAAAGCAGTTTGAATGTGATTGAATGAACGAGGAGATTAGGTTTATTAGACAAAGAACAGAGCAAAAATAACAAATTGTCCTATAAACCAGGGTTCGAAACATCTTTTTATTGCGTAGGCAATAATGATAGTTTGGAGTTTCTTTCTAGTGTGTTCATCGCTTTACCTCTTGCTCTTTATAAATCGAACTCCCACTCATCTTTTAACTTTACATAAAGGAGTAATAGCTGGTTTTCTTTTTCATACATGGTGAGTTGGCTCTCATCAACTTGTAAACGCGGGAACAAAATTTCTGATAATTGCTTTGTTAAGTTCTCACGTTGAGACAAACTAACAAATGTGAATCTTTCCGCATAAGTTTTAATTAAATTCCATTCTTTTTCACGTAACGATTTTAGTTGAAACTCTTCCACTTTTAATTGTTCAAAGGATAGCTGACGACGTTCTATTTCTTTATCGATTGGTGATTGTTTTTTCTTTTCTTTTTTGTTCTTCGTTCATGGACAACAATCGTTCCCCCGACGATATCACCTAATCGTTTATGTTTTGGGTGGAAAAAGATAAACACAATGCCGAGAAAATAGGCCCCAGGCAGCTGATCAACTAAACGGAGTAAATTACGGATAAAGCTAGATAAAAGCGTAATGCTATGCCCATTTTCTTGAATGACACGAATGCCAATTAAGCTTTTGCCTAACGTTCTTCCGCCCGAGACAAATTCATAAATAAAAAAATACCCAAAGTTAAGCAAAAAAATAAAAACGACCAATAATGCAATCGGCCATGTAGCTAAAGAATCGGTGAAAAAAACATTGCCCCAATCTAAGACCACATAAAAAACAAATAAGGCCAATACGAACTGTATGATCATAATTAACAAAGTATCTATCATAAAAGCTAAAGAACGACTCCCAAGACCTGCTGATTGAAACTGTACGGAAACATATTCTGGGGTCTTTATATCGACTTGCTCTTGATTCAATTGATTCACCTCGTTGTTAAAGTAATTAGAAACTGTTTCTATTTTTATCAATTATTACTATAATAAAACTATGAATTGAACGATGGATAAATAGATTACTACATAACCTGCTTAAAAGGAGTTCACTATGGATTTAAAACAATTTGTGAAACAACATCGTGATGATTGGAAAAAACTAGAACAACTAATTAGCACGATGCAAAAGAACAAAAGGAAATTAACCGCAAACGACATTGAACAATTTCAGCTTCTCTATCAAAAATCTGCCCAAAATTTGTCCTATAGCCAAACCTACTACGCTAGTGCTGATGTGACTTTCTATTTAAACGGACTAGTATCTAAAGCTCATAATCTCTTATACAAAGACCAAGTATCGAGCTGGAAACAAATTCAATACTTTTTTACGACTAAATTTGTCCGACTCCTAACAGAACAGTGGCATATGGTTTGTATTGCCATGTTTCTATTCTTTTTAGGAGGAGTTGGTGGCTTTGCTGTCGTCGCAACAGACAGCCTTTATATTTATTCGATTCTCCCAGCTGATGTTGCTCAAGCCGTTCGACCAGAACAACTAGGGGCAGGGCATGATCAAGTAGATTCAGCCTTAATGTCGACGACGATATTAACGAATAATATCCAAGTTGCCTTTTTAGCCTTTGCTGGTGGTGTTACTTTTGGATTACTGACCGCTTATATTTTGATCTATAATGGCATTCTGGTTGGTGCTCTTGCAGGTCTGTTTTGGCATTATAACATGACCTATGAATTTTGGGCTTATATTGTTCCCCATGGCATCGTTGAACTTGTCGCGATTTTTATTGCTGGTGGAGCTGGCTTGTTAATGGGTTATAAATTATTCGTACCTGGTCCTTATTCAAGAGTCTATCAATTAAAAGAACAAGGAAAACGTTCTGTCCAGCTCTTGTTAGGAACGATTCCTCTCTTTGTCATTGCAGGATTTATCGAAGGCTACATTACACCGGGTGATTTCTCATTGGAGGTCAAATATGCAGTTGCCTTTATTACCCTTATCGGACTTGTTCTCTATGTGATCGTTGGGAATCTATTAGCGAAAAAACGGATAGGTAATCACTAACTTAATAAGTTGATATAAGAGACTGGTCCATAAAGTCATTTTTATGATTTTATGGACCAGTCTCAATTATGGCTTACTCCGCCAATATCTACCTAACCTATCCCCATTCAACGACCATTTTTAATTAAATCAAACCGCGGTTTAGCATATTAATATACGAGCTAACAGCTGCTACTGCAATATGTTCTTCTTCTACTTCGAGCATTTCTAAACCTTGCTTCTCCCAACGATTTTGTTCTCGTCTTTTAAATAATGCCTGCTGCTGAGCCATGCTTTTTGTCATGGCTTCCATCACCGTGTTTGGTTCTGATTGAGCCCCCCGATTTAACGTTTGATCCTCAATGCCAATCATCAAAAAGCGATGTCGCCTGCGTATCTGGCTTAAATAATGGAGGGCATTTTCTTCATATAAAAACGTTCGGATGTCACTAAACAGCAAAATTAAGCTTCTTTTCTTTTGAACCGTTTGTAAATAATGAAAGACCTCGGCATAATTGGATTCAACTGCCTCTACTTGTAAATCATAAATTTGGTTCAAAATCGTTTGTAGATGGCTCAACCCTTTTGCTGGAGGAATATAAACTTTTACATTTTTAGAAAAAGCAATAACGGCGACATAATCACCTTTTTTCAAAGCCGCTGCAGTTACTGTTAAAGCCGCTTCAATCGCTTTTTCTAATCGATTACCTTGCTTTAATTCTGTTCCCATCATTCGTCCACAATCGATTAAGAGTGTGACATATTTGCCATGCTCTGGTTCATATTCATTTGTCATGACTTCACGGAGTTTCGCTGTTTGTCGCCAATTAATCATTCTCGGATCATCACCAACAACGTAATTTCTTACTTTTGAAAACTCGCCCACACCACTCGCTTGTTTACGAATAATCACACCCTCGTCAACTAAATAGCGTTGAGCACTTTCTAAATAAGCTTTCATTTCAGTGATATCAGGAATAACTTTGACGCTTTGTGGTTCAGTAAAATAAGTCTGTTTATTCCATAACCCGATTTTACTACGATAACGAATAAACAAATGATCAATCTGATAATCACCCCGGACCGGCGCCTTCGTTTCATACATAATCCGCCGTGCCATCCCGGCTTCAATTACACCTGAAAGCGGAAATGGTCGCTCAAATGATTGTGGAAGACTATCCATGATTTGATAATGTAATTCTACCGCCGATTCATTCTTAAAATGAACGCTCGTTTCAAACGGCAAATTGCGTTCTACCTTATCAGAAATCGTTCGTGTTAACTTTATTTGCTTTTTAGAAGGCAAAGACACGAGATCAATAAAGCTTATTAATAACAAAAGACCATATATAATTAGAACCCAAGGCCATGACAAACCGAAAAAGGAAGCAAGGAACAAAATAAACGATACACTTGTTAATATAAGCAAAAATCGATTGGTCGGGAGAAACCCTTTATCTCGGAACAGAAATCGAGCCCACAAGCTCTTCGATTGTTTGGTCAACTGTCCGTCCCTCCAATTCTACATGTGGAGATAATTGAATACGATGTCTTAAGGCCGGTTTAACAACGAGCTTAATATCATCCGGAGTGACATAATCACGCCCTGATAAATAAGACCAAGCTTGAGCCGCCTTTCCAATCGAGATCGCCGCACGTGTACTCGCCCCGATCCGAATTGACTCAGACTCTCTCGTCTTCCGAACAATTTGCATAATATACTTTAAAACATCATCACTAAGCTTAACCGCCTGAATCTCCGCTCTTATTTCAGCAAAAGTCTCTAGCGATAAAACGGCTTCAATGATCTCATTTCTTGTTTTGCTTTCCAACACTTGTTTTAAAATATTTTGCTCTTCTTCAAACTGAGGAAATTCAACAATTAATTTAAATAAAAATCGATCCTGTTGAGCCTCAGGTAAAGGATACGTCCCTTCAAATTCAATTGGATTTTGAGTGGCCACAACAAAGAAAATTTCATCTAATGGATAGGTCTCTCCTTGAATGGTCACTTGTTGTTCTTCCATCGCTTCTAGCAAAGCAGCTTGTGTTTTTGCTGGCGTTCGGTTAATTTCATCGGCTAATAAAACATTGGTAAAAATCGGACCTTTTAGCGTTTTAAAATCTCCTTCTTTTAAATCATAAATCGCACTACCTGTTATATCACTAGGTAGGAGATCTGGAGTAAACTGAATCCGATTAAATTGACCACCTAAAAGGCTTGCAAGTGTACGTACAGTTTGCGTTTTCCCTGTTCCTGGAACCCCTTCTAATAACACATGTCCACCCGCTAAGATCGCGGATAATAAAAGCCTTAAGTTCTGGTTTTGTCCTAAAATTCGTTGCTCGTATTTTTCTATAAAGGATGCTAATTCTGGTCTCATCCTTCCTCCACCTCTTTTCGTAAATGTTCAATTTTCTTCGACCACTGTAAGTATTCTTGCTTACTTAAATCCGGCTTCGTTAATACCGCCTGTAATCCTACTATAAAACTTTTAACCTCTTTATTAGCTAACTGGCGCTCTAAAGGTTCACTTATGTCTTCCCACGGTTTTGTATATGAAATCCCAAATCGTTCTTGAATACTCACCTTTAAATAGTCAGCTTGAATGTTCAAGCTGTGTCGATATTGTTTGCTTTTTAAATGCCAAACCGCTAAAGCACGTAATGACTCATCACTAAAACGGACCGTTTCTTCCCGAACTTTTAAAATAGGACCAAAACGCTTCCCTTGTATCCACAAAATAAAAATCGTCAGCATCATTAACTGTACAAACAACAATTGGAACCAAAATGGATAAAAAGCAAAATAGCTATTTTGGTCATCTACATTATGGATGTATTCATCAAACAAAATGCTTGTTGTATCTACTAAACTCTCATTTAAAACTTCTGTAAACAATTCAAGATGATCCGCATCAAGAATAAAATGATTCATTAACCACTCGGGTGTCATAAGCACCGTCAATGAGCCAGCCCCTACACTAGTTTCAACAGCAAGTGGCCCATAATTATCCTCTAATAATAACTCTGATTCATCTGATAAAACCAACCTTAAAGGTGTCGTAACGAGCCCTTCCAAAAGAAGCTCATTGTTACTTTTGATCTCAGCATATTCCTGCTCCTCGTCAACACTGACAATATCCGTCTTAATCCCAAAATAGTCTGTTGGTAATTGACTAATGAACAGAATCGAATTTCCAGCCTCCATAAACTGAATATACTCATCCATCTCTTCTCTTGAAAGCATAAAAGACGGTTCAATCATCACCAATAATTGCTCTGATTCATTAGTCTCTAATAAGTCAGGTGTAAATCTCCATCTAGTAATCTCAGAATCGGTATTTTCTAAATATGTATAAATGGCTTTCGTTCCTGAAGGAGAAGGTGATTCAGATAGATATGGTGGATATTCCTGTGGTTGCTTTGAAAAAATAAAATATCCGATTATCCAAAAAATCACAATAACAATCACGATATAAAGCCATGCTCTTTTTGTTGAATATGTTGATTTCAAAACGAAAAATCACCTCCTACTCTTACCCGTTCACTTCTTGTCGCACAGTAGTCTCTTCTTGTTTTAAAATAGAAATCGCTTCCTGCTTAAACGGTTCATACTCGTTTTGGTTTACTTGATGCCCGCCATATGTCGCCCGGTCAAACAATAAAGCAAACACAAAAAAACGCTCTGCTCGCTCCTTACTCCTAGAACGTAGCTCATCATAATATTCCCAGTTTGTTTTCCAGGGCTTGGCAAGCAACCATTCCCTTTTATCAAAATACAATAAAATCGCTAAAAAGAGATGTCGTGTTGCTTTTGTAAAATCTCCCTCATTTTCGAGATTTTCAGCTTCCTTCATATGCATTTCATACGTCCATTCTTTCTCAGACAATGAATGGAGAGGTTTATTGTCTCGGAAGCGACGTTTTCGTTGAATCGTTCTAATAAGAAAGAAGAGAGCGATTAGTAAAAGCACAACTCCAGTAACGACTAATCCAAAAATGAGATAACCATTCCCATTTGCAACTCCCTCAAGATTTGGGAACAGCTTTGAGATCTGTTCGACAATCCAATTGATAATGCGATCAATTGTTTTCTCTATTAATCCTCTATGATCCTCATAATAAATCGTATATTCACGGTCACTTAATATATGTTCCAGTTCTTCTCTTGCATGATTTGGATCGATCACAGCAACACCCCCTTTCGTCAAACCATTACTCGTTTATTCTGTTTTGTAATCATCGATCATCGTCTTCAGATCGTCTGCATCATTTCTTACTTTTAAATCAAAGAATATAATCGCCATCGCAACCGATATCACCATTGTTACAAACAAAGAAACGATACTAAGGATCATCGATGTTAACACACTGTAACCTAATAAGAAGGCGAGCGTAAACTCAATCGCTGTACTAACCATTAACGTAATAATCGTAATTACAATAAAGAGGCCTAAAATCCTCCAACCATTTCCTCTTGTTAAATTCCAGCTTCGGCCAATACCTGGAGCTTCATTATCAATCACAACTACCCCCAAATACATACTCCATCTAATTAATAAATACCCGATAGCGACAAAGAATCCAATAACAAATAAAATCATCATTAAAACGCCAATAAACGCATTATCAATGGCCACCACTCCAAAAATTCCAATGACTAAAACAACAATAAATGGAACAACAAAAATCCCAAACATAATTAAGTAATAAAGAATAGAACTACCTAAAATCCCCCAAAAACGAGAAAAAGCCTTTTTGATTAAAGTCCCAGCCGTAAATTCCTTTTGAGAACGTAAAGAGAAAACACCTATGATAATTGCCGCTTGAGCAACAGGATAAAAGATGAAACTGATAAGTCCGATTATCGAAACCCAAGCATCTTGAGCAAGATTAGTCATTTCTCCCTCTACCTCATCTAAACCTAAACCAGAAAACATTCTTTCATACCAAGGGGCTCCTGTGTCTCCTGCTTGAAAGAAACTAGCTCCATATGAAAGCTGAACAAGAGCTTCAAGTAAAATAAATGGTCCTAATAAGATTAAGAAAACGAGAAAAAAGACCGAAAAATGATTTTTACTCAAACGAAATGTTTGATCAAGAATTTCTCCAAAACTTTTTGCCTTATTAAACTGATTGTCCACTTGCATTCACCTCTAAATATTAATTTTCACATATTTCTTATTTTAACATTATTTATGAAGATTGTAGTGTTATTCCCCTTTATTCAGAAGAAAAAACTTCCAACGGTTTACTCGACTTAATAAAGTTATATTAGTTAGCGTAACTCCGCAAGTTGCATCCACTACGCGTTCCGTGGGTAATTCGATAGCCTAAGCAAACTATTTGAGCTTCAGCCATATTTTTTACTTCCATATAAAAAAGCTTGTCGACAAAATCTCTTGATACGAGACTTTGTCAACAAGCTACAGATACATTACTTAATCGCTATACCCTTTTCTTCCTTACATTAAAAAATGATATCAATAAGCTGCCCCATTGACATTCCGCTTTCGACTTCAAATGTTCCAGGGCGTAACTCATTAGATAAATCACGCTTTTCCACTTCATTAAAGAAATCACGAGCATTGTCAATAATATTAGCACTTTCTAAAGCACGTCCAACATCAATACTTGTCATACCTGGTGATACCGTTAGCATCGTACGATAAACAATATTGTCGCCCTCTTCTGAATCTGTGTCTGCTTCTTCAACATCCTCTTCAACAGCTTCTAGCTCAGCCGCTACTCGCTCAACAACAGCCGCTTCTAATTCCTCTAACTGACTTTTCCATTCAGATTCGGTCTGAACAACATAGCCTGATTCCTGTAATTGCCCAATTAGTTCTTCTTCTGTTTGCTCTTGAACGGCAGGTGTTGCTTCCTCCGCTCCTACAGAAGAATTATCGGTTGTATAATACACGACCCCACATACAGATACAGCTAAAATCATACCCGCTGCAAAACTTTGTAATCCTTTAGATGCCATTGGCTACTTTACCCCCTTCATTTTTTGTTCTTACATAGGGGCTAAGTAAATTCTCAACATCTTCTTTTGGTAATCTTTTTTCGTTTGCAATACCTTCCATTGAGTATCCACGCTTATATAAGTCTAATAAGTCTCTTTTTATCTTTCTTTCTCTTTCTGAACCTAAATCAACACCTGCATCTTTTGCTAATAATTGCAAATCTAGTTCGACATTTCGAATCTCTTGTTGAACTTGTTGTACTTCCTCCAAAAATGAGATTTTTAACGCTTCCATACGTTCATCTTCTTTTTCAGTATTTCCAGACTTAAACATAGAGACTACTAGCAATCCAATAGCAATGACTAATAGAATAATAATCGTGACGAGCATCATTCATCCTCCTTTTTTCTTTCCCCTTTATTTTTAGCTATTTACTAAAATACTTAATTATTAAGTGAACCTTCCACCGACACGAATTCTCACCCTCCGATGGTTAGATAAACCAATCGGACATTTTTTGCTCTCTAAACGCTCAAAAGTGTAGGCAATTATTACTGAATTTCAATCCAACATTACTTATTATACATGGAATTTAGACGGATTTCGATTGGAATCGTGAAAATGCCACAATATTCATGTACTCATTCTCATTCATCTAATTATGGAAGATAATTCCCCTCTTTATTCCTAGATTCTGCCTAGACAAAAAAGAAAAGTACTAGTAGAGTTATGACCTCACTAGTACTTTTCGACCATACATTTTAAACCATTACTTTACACATATCATTTGTGAATTGAACTGGATCTTGTAAAGGCAGTCCTTCAATTAATAAAGCTTGATTATAAAGAAGGTTTGTATAAAGATTTAACTTCTCTTTATCTTGTCCAAACGCTTGAACAAGTGATTGGAAAACTTCATGCTCTGTGTTAATCTCGAGAATTTTTTCCGCCTTCACGTTTTGATTATCTGGCATCGCTTGAAGTATCTTTTCCATCTCAATCGTGACTTCACCATCGGTCGCAAAGCAGACAGGGTGAGTTCTTAAGCGCTTAGACGCTCTTACCTCTTTGACTTTTGAATCGAGTAACTTATTCATTTCTGTAAATAATTCTTGATACTCTTGCTCGTCTTTTTCATCTGATTCTTGAGTATCCTCTGAATCAAGGCCAAGGTCCCCACTTGAAACAGATTTGAATTCTTTTTCTTGATAATTCATTAACATTTTAATGGCGAATTCATCAACATCATCAGTGAAATAGAGAATTTCAAACCCTTTGTCGGTTACCATTTCTGTTTGTGGCATTTTATCGATTCTCTCAATCGAATCACCAGATGCATAATAAATATACTTTTGTTCCTCTGGCATTCTTTCCACATATTCAGCTAATGTCACAAGTTTTTTCTCTTTTGAAGAATAAAACATGACTAAGTCTTTCAGTTCATCCTTATTTGCCCCAAAATCATTATACATTCCAAACTTTAATTGGCGGCCAAATGCCTCATAGAACTTTTCATATTTTTCACGCTCATTTTTAAGTAATGATTGCAATTGGCTCTTAATTTTATTTTTAATATTTTTCGCAATCATCTTAAGCTGACGGTCATGCTGAAGAATCTCACGTGAAATATTTAATGAAAGGTCCTCGGAATCTACCATCCCTTTGACAAAACTGAAATAGTCAGGTAGAAGGTCTGCACATTTATTCATAATCAGGACACCGTTTGAATAAAGCTCTAAACCTTTCTCATATTCCTTAGAATAGTAATCAAATGGCATCGACTCTGGAATAAATAAGATCGATTGATAACGAATCGCCCCATCAACACTAATATGTAAATGTGTTAAAGGCTTATCAAATCCGTAATGCTTCTCTTGATAGAAGTTCTCGTAATCCTCATCCTTTAATTCACTTTTATTTTTTCTCCAAATTGGCACCAAGCTATTGATCGTTTTTTCTTCTGTAAACTCTTCCCACTCGTCTTCTGTACCTTCTTTAAGGTTACGATTCGTCACATCCATCTTAATTGGGTAACGAATAAAATCAGAGTACTTTTTAATAATCGATTGAATTCGATATTCTTCTAAAAACTCATCATAGCTTTCATCTTCGGTATTTTCTTTAATTTTTAATTCGATCGTCGTTCCAACAGATTCTTTTGTAGCCTCTTCAATTGTATAACCATCTGCTCCATTAGATCGCCAAACATATGCCTCTCCACTATCAAGTGCACGGCTTGTAACCGTTACATGGTCAGCAACCATAAAGGCTGAATAGAAACCAACTCCAAATTGCCCAATAATATCATGGCCATCCTTCAGTTCATTTTCTGTTTTAAATGCTAAAGAACCACTTTTGGCAATTGTACCAAGATTCGCTTCAAGCTCTTCTTTAGTCATCCCAATTCCAGTATCTGTAATCGTTAAAAGACGATTTTCTTTATCAATATCAATTTTGACAAAATAATTATCACTATCAAATGAAATGCTCTCATCTGTTAAGGCACGATAATAAATTTTATCAATCGCATCACTAGAATTCGAGATCAATTCTCTCAAAAAGATCTCCTTTTGAGTATAAATAGAGTTAATCATCATTTCTAATAATCGCTTTGATTCTGCTTTAAATTCCTTTTTCACCATAAACTCCCCTTTCCAATTTTCACATAGTTCCATTTTAGCACTCCCTACGTTCGAGTGCTAATTCTATCATTTTTTTATCACAAAAAAATAATGATGTCAATTGGAGGGAAGAAAAAACAGCTAGTAGGAAAAGCATATCCCTCCCTTACATAGCTGCTTATATTCTTCTTTTCAATCCCTTAAAACTTCCAATCGGCAATTTCAAATGGTAAACCGAATTCTTTTTGATAATAGGCGAAAGCTTGTAACAACCATTTTTCTTCTTCTTTTGTAAAAGGAGAATACACGTCTAATTCCTCTACCTGCTCTTCTTCTATATTTTTAAAAAGCTCAAACATTTCTTCATTTACATAATCACCGATAAAATCGACATACTCCTTGATTAATTGGACGACTTCTTCAGAATGGCAGGGCTCGCCTATCAATGCCTTTGTTCGATTCATTAATGAGAAAAATAATTGATCGAGCTTTTTTTGTTCTTCCCCTGTTATATTAAATAAGTCTTCTGCTATTGAGTGATTAGTATGTTTAGCAATCCAATCTTTTTGGATATTTTCAGTTTGAATGCTATTAATAAAACTGATTAAAATCGAGGCTTCTATTTTTTCTTCGCCATCTATACTTTCCATTGTCCGATCAATCGCAGCAAGCACTTGTTCAATTTGCCTCTTTTTTTCTTCAAAAGATTGTTTTTGGAAACGAAGGCTCTCTTTTAAACTCTCCATATCATTTTCATTCGTAAGCATTTTAGCGATTTGCTCAAGTGAATAGCCTAACCATTTAAACGTGACAATTTGCTGCAAAGTTAATAAGTCCTTATCTGAATACTTGCGATGTCCCGTTTTCGGATGTTTATTTGGCTTCAGTAAATGAATTTCATCATAATAATGAAGCGTCCTGATGGAAGTTCCCGTTTTCTTCGCAAATTCACCGACTGAATAAAATTTATTCAACTTCTTCAACTCCACTTTATCTTTAATACCTCTATTGTAAGCCCTAACGTAACGTGAGGGGCAAGACCCTTTTTATTATCTGGCGATTTGCTCTAACGCCTCATCTATCGTCGCATATTTAAAAGCAAATCCTTCTTTCTCAAACCTTTCAGGAATGACCCAACGGCTTTTTAATAATAATTCGGTTTCCGTTCTTAAAACAAACGTTCCAATTTCGAGCATCCATTTTGCAGCAGGTAATCCTATTTTTCGATTGTAGGCTTTTCGCACAGCCGCCGTAAATTCACGATTGGTAATCGGATTAGGGGCTGCACTGTTGAAAATACCTGTTAAATGCTCGTTGTCCATCACATATAAGATCATCTGGAATAGATCCTCAATATGAATCCAACTAAACATTTGTTTTCCATTGCCTTGCTGTCCACCTAAACCAAATTTAGCCAGGTTTGAATATGGAACCATTACCCCACCTGAATCTCCGAGGACAATCGCAATTCGCAGGGCGACTTGTCTCGTGGCCTCTAATTGATGCGAGAAAAACGCTTCCTCCCAAGCAGTGGCGACATTGACAGAAAACCCTTCACCAATTTCCCCATCCACTTCTGTCATAGGCCGATCCTCTGCATGACGATATATCGTGGCTGTACTTGAATTCACCCATAATTTTGGTGGTTTCTGACATGAAGCCACAAGCTCGCCTAATAAATTCGTTGTTTCCGTCCTAGAGTTCAAAATTTCCTTTTTATTCTTCTCATGATACCGGCAATTAACAGACTTTCCGGCTAAATTAATCAATAATTCGCTGCCTTCTAACGCTTGCTGAATTTTTACTTTATTCCCCCATGTAATATGTGGTTCTCCCCTTGAGATGATCAACACCTCATAACCTAATTCTTCAAACCTTCTTTTAAAGTATTCTCCAGTAAAACCCGTTCCACCAGCTAAAATGATTTTTTTCTTCAATTGGAATCACTCATTTCAATATACTGTGAATACTTTCACATATATTATAACAAGAGCTACATTTCCAAACAATGGTGAATTTGGATTATCAATTTCAGCAGTTAACTCTTTTGTAGAAAGAATTTTTTTGAGCCGTCGCGTGGCTTTGGGGCTTTTATTTATTGGCTTTGGGCTTCATTGGGGGGCTATGATTCCCTTTGGGGCTTTTATTCACTTGCTTTTGACTTCATTGCGGCTCTATGATTCCCTTTGTAGCTTTGATTCATCTGCTTTTGACATCATTGCAGCTCTATGATTCTCTTTCTGATTTTTATTCACCGGCTTTTGACTTCATTGCGGCTCTATGATTCCCTTTCTGGCTTTGATTCACCTGCTTTTGACATCATTGCGACTCTATGATTCCCTTTCTGGTTTTTATTCACCGGCTTTTGGCTTCATTGCGGCTCTATGATTCCCTTTCTGGCTTTTATTCACTTGCTTTTGACATCATTGCGGCTCTATGATTCCCTTTCTGGTTTTGATTCACCGGCTTTTGACATCATTGCGGCTCTATGATTCCCTTTCTGGTTTTGATTCACCG
>NZ_ALPT02000093.1 GCF_000292245.2 Alkalihalobacillus alcalophilus ATCC 27647 = CGMCC 1.3604
CGATACAGATAACATCGTGGTTTTTGATGAGGTCTGTACTTAGTTTGTGAAGGAAATCGTCACGTTGGTTCATTACTCTTTCGTGTAATCTAGCAACTCTACGTTTTTGTTTCTGATAGTTTTTGGCATCAAGAAGGTTCATACCATTGTTTTTAGCATTTAACGCACGTCTTGAAAGTTTTCGTTGCTCACGTCTTAATTTCTTTTCCATTTTGGCTGTGAACGTATGATTGTCCATCTTGTGACCATCCGAAAAAACCGCAAAATCCTTGATGCCTAAATCTATACCGATAGATGATTCCGTTTTCTTCAAGGGCTGTACGTCTGTTTTGACTACAATGGATACAAAGAACGTTCCGCTTGGATTTCGTCTGACTGTAGCGCTCAAAATACGTCCTTCAACCTCACGACTTTTGGCCAAGCGAACAAGACCCAGTTTCGGCAATTTAATTTTGTTGTCTACTATGGCAATGTTGCTATTTGTTTCTTTCGTGGTGTAGGATTGTACCGGATTCTTTTTAGACTTGAAGCGTGGCGCTTTATTTTGTTTCTTGAAGAATCGAGTATAGGAATCAGCAAGGTTTTTTCAGGGAGGATTGAAGGGCAATGCTGTCCACTTCTTTTAGCCATACGAATTCCTTTTTTAGTTGCGTTAATTCAGCCGAACAAGCATTGTAAGTTAATCCTTTGCCTGTTTCTTGGTAGGTATCGTTCCATTGCCCTAAAAAGCGATTAAAGACAAAACGAGAACAGCCGATGGTTTTAGCAATGAAGATTTCCTGTTCTTTGCTTGGATAGAGACGAAATTTGTACGCTTTGTTGATGAGCATTGTTTTCACCCCCCAATAGGAATATATGTTCTTATTATACCCTAACAAGAATCTCTTTGGCTACCGCCAACCGCCATTCATCTCCCCCTTATCGTTGGGCTTCTCCCTTCACACGATTGAAGAGGGAGTCTTCTGTCGGGAAATGATAAAACGGAAGGCTGAGGTCATGAACATAACCTTAGTCCTTCCGTTTTTACTTTCACTTATTAAGCTAGCTACTGCTGACACTGCCCACATTTTCCATAAATCTCAAATTTATGACCAGTTACTTCAAAATCAGAAAACGGAGCCTGTGCCTGGAGCTGAAGTCCATCCATTGGACAATTTTGTATATGGGCCGTTTTACCACAATCCAAACAAATTAAGTGATGATGATGATGCTGGGTCGAGCAACGAAATCGGAAACGTTTTTCTCCTTCTAATTCTGTCGTTTCCAATATATCTAAATCCGTAAAAAGAGATAAATTCCGATAAATGGTGTCAAAACTTAACCCTGGATAATAATCATTCATTGCCTCTAAAACATCTTTTGCCGAAATATAACGCTTTTCATCTGAAAACAAGCGAAGCATCTCTTCCCTTTTACCTGTATGCTTATATCCCTTTTCCTTCAAACGATTCATCGCTTCATTAATATCCAATTAAATCCCTCCTAGCTCAATCACCGATGCACCTTAACAGCACTTTTTTGTTTCGTTATAAAGAGTACTACTAATAATATCACTAAAGCACTAACGACAATTGTACCACCTGTCGCCAATTGGAAATGATAAGCAAAATAAATACCTGAGAATACCGCTGCCTGAGCAAATAAAATACCGTAAGCCATCAATTGTTTGAAGCTTTTAGTAAATTGAATACTTGTTGCAACTGGTATGACAATCAAAGCCCCTACGAGTAAAATTCCAACAACCTTCATCGAAATGGAAATCACTAAGGCTACAAGTACCGAAAAAATAAAATTACTTAACTTTACAGAAACACCTGATACTTTCGCGTGCTCTAAATCAAAAGAGATCGAAATAAATTCCTTGTAAAATAGCACAACAATTAATAAAATGCTCATAGCTGCTAAAATTATAAAATGTAAGTCAGCTGCTGTTACACTCACAATGCTCCCAAATAAGTAAGCATACCATTCTTGAGTGCTATTTGTTGATAAACTTATAAAAATGGCACTTAACCCTATCCCCGAAGACAAGATAATTGGAATGGCTAACTCCTGAAAATGGGGATAAACCTGCCTAAGTTTTTCAATTAATAAAGAACCGACTAAAGCAAAAACGACCCCCATATACATTGGGTTTAAATCAGCAAACCAAATCGATGTCCCACCAAGGAGTGCGCCTGCCGAAATTCCTGTTAATGTAATATGAGATAATGACTCCGATATAATCGAAACTCTTCTCACTAACAAAAAAGCTCCAATGATCGGGCAAATTAAGGCGATAATAACTCCTGCGATTACACCTCGTTCTATAAAATTTAATTGATAAATCCATTCCATTTTTTTGACTCCTATAAACATTATCTTATCAATGTTTGTTCTTAATTTAAACCATTTCTTGATTCATCATTTGACGCTAACTCAAACACCTCTTACCATTTTCCCTTGTACACCTTTTCCTAATCTAAACTTATGAATAAAAACGGAGATCAGAAAAATAAAGACAGCGATCAAAACAATCGTCCCTCCAGGTGCTAAGTCTAGTTGAAAAGCAAGCATTAACCCTCCAATAACCGAGATTTGCGAAAAAATAACCGAATAAACAAACATCTGTTTAAACCCTCTCGCAAACCTCATGGCAGCAGCTACCGGTAAGGTCATTAGCGAGGACACAAGTAAAATTCCAACGACCCTCATCGAAACGGCTATCACTAAGGCAACAATGATAATAAATAAAATGTGAAAAAAACGACGATTCAAACCACTAACAACAGCTTGTTCCTCATCAAAAGACAAAAAGAATAATTCTTTATAAAATAAAATAAGGACAATCAAAACAATAATAGAAATGAACAGAATCGTCCAAACATCTGAACGACTAACGGCAATCACACTGCCAAAAAGATAATTAAATAAATCATTATTAAAACCATCCGCTAATGAAATAAATAATACACCAAGTCCTATACCGGCAGATAGAATAATTGGTATCGCTACTTCCTTATAAGAGACGTACGCAGAACGGAGCTTCTCAATTAATAAAGCCCCACCAACCGAAAAAGCCATCCCCATATAAAGCGGGTTTAACATTTGAAAAAAAGCAAAATAATTTCCTAAAAGTAAACTAGCCGCAATCCCTGACAACGTTATATGTGATAGGGCATCCGCGATTAAGGATAACCTACGAACTACGAGAAAAACACCTAATATTGGCGCTAAAAAACCGACCATGATTCCAGCCAGTAATGCATTTTGTAAAAACTCATACCGCAAAAAAGCTTCTAACATCTTAATGTCCCCCGTGGTTATGAGTAATCATATGAACATCATGACCATAAATACTTGATAAATCAGGATTGGAGACAAACTCATTCGAATTCCCATGAAAATGGAGGGTTTTATTTAAACAAGCAACATCTGTCACATAATCTGTCATTGCTCCCATATCATGAGTGATAAGTAAAAGTGTCATATCCTTCTCTTGATTTAATTTCTTTAACATCGTATAAAACTGCTGAACACTTTGAACATCAACCCCAACTGTTGGTTCATCTAAAATCAGCAATTCTGGATCACTTACTAGTGCACGTGCGATAAAAACACGCTGCTGTTGCCCACCAGAAAGTTGACCAATATTTTGGTGGATATATTTTTCCATGCCTACGCTCGTAATCGCTTCGACTACTTTTCTTTTATGGTGTTTATTTAAAAACCGAAACAAGCCTATTTTTCCAAATAACCCCATCGATACAACTTCAAATACAGTAGCTGGGAACCCACTATTAAAACTATTCGCTTTTTGCGAAACAAAGCCAATTTTATCCCATTGTTGAAATTTTTCAATTCTTTCTCCAAACAACCGTACTTTCCCATTTTGTGGTTTTAACAAACCTAAAATAATTTTAATTAAAGTTGATTTACCAGACCCATTCGGGCCAACAAGACCTAAAAATGAGCCTTTTTCAATTTTCATTGAGATATTTTCTAAAACATTTTGTTGTCCATAACGAAATGAAACAGATTCTATATCAATCGGGGCATATACTTCCGTTTTTTTCTGACTCACTAAAAAGCCTCCTCATTAGATTACCTTTAAGAATGATTCCGATTTACAATCCCTATATATTATAATGGATCTAAACGCCCATTCCAACTAAATAAATTTATTTTTTGTTAAAACCGCACAAAAAACCACAAAAGGATTAACCTTTTGCGGTCTATTCTCTCAATGATTCCCTAAAAGATTGTGTAAGCTGAGATTAAGTTCATGTCATACTACCACAAATAGGTTAATCATTAAAGACGACTTGCTCAAATTGATTGGCATTATCTTGAATTTCAACGGCATACCAACTTTCAGCATGACCATTTTCTTTAATATAAGCCTCTAATCCATACATTCCGCGATGATAAGCAGTTAACGCATAGTCCCAGTTTTCATAACGGTCATATAAAAAGCTTAAATATTCAATCGATAATTGTATCGAAAATAACGGATCAAATAATAATTCATCTTTATATTCAAGTCCTGCCATCTCCGCAATCCAAGGAGCTGTATTTTTCATAAACTGTGCCATACCATAAGCTCTTCCATATTTCGTTTCAGGGCCAACTAAATTTGGATCAAACGTATCACCTGTCTCTGTACGTAAAAGCTCGTACACAATATAAGGGTCAATTTCTTTTTGCTGGGCCACTTCCCCTAAAAATAAACCCCATTCCATTTCAAATTTCCCATCACTATCTTCATAAAATTGCTCCGCTAATTCTTTTGACTGTACCCAAGAGTGGTAATCGAGCACAATGTTTGATTCCACTGGTTGAGTGGCAAAATACTGCCTCATTTCAGCCATTTCTTGTTCCATTTGTAATTCTTCTTTTTTTACTTCTGCTTGATATATTCTATCTTTAAGTTGTTTATTTTGAACAACGAAAAATCCGATTATCACTATAAATAATAGCGTTGAGCCAATTACTATTTTTAATTTCAAAAAAAATCTCCTCCAATTAAAGCAGGTATTTATTCATATAACGCTACTTATCATACAAAAAGACTAGTTCTTTCTCAACCGTTAATATCGGCTTTTTCTAAGATAATCGATTGATATTTAGGTTCTAAGCAAAACAAACAAATCTTTTCTAAACAAATCCCCTCCGTTTCCTTCCATATGCTCTTAATATCTCAATTTTCAGTGGGAATTTTTCTCTTAATATGTGAAGCCTTCCTTTTATTTGGTTAATTATAGAATCTATACAAATAAGCCGAAAAGCTCAACATGTCTCTTCGGCAAATATTGTTTAGGTGTTTAAACAAAAAAGATTAGTGCTCAATCAATGGAATCGTTAAAATCACGGTCGTCCCAACATTAAAAGTACTTTCAATTTTAAAGCTACCGCCGTGGTGTTCAATCATTTTTTTACATAACGGTATTCCAATACCCGTGCCTGTTTCTTTAGTTGTAAAAAAAGGCTTTCCTAATTGTTGCAACACTTCTTTTGGCATACCCTTTCCGTTATCCTTAACAAATATGATGTAATGACCATTTTCAATTAACGTTCTAATCTCAAATGTCCGATTATTATTCGACTTCCCAAATGCTTCAATTGAATTTCGGAGCAAATTTAACATAATTTGTTTAATAATTGATTCATTGACATTAATGAATTGAGATGTTTCTTTTAAATGCATCGAAAACTCCACATTGTGTAACAGACATTCGGCTTTCATAATTTCGACTAAAGACTTCATAATGTGCATGGGTGATTGAAGTTTGCGTTCCATTTTCCTGCGTGATACCGATAAAAAATCCTCGATAATGACATTCATACGATTTAATTCAGCTAAAATTGTATCATAATATTTCTGATATTCATTTGTTAATTGAGCTAATTGAAAAAATCCTTTAATCACAGAAAGTGGATTTCTCAATTCATGAGCCACACCTGCTGCAATATGTGACACAGCCTCCATTTGATGATGAAAAGTTAATAAGTTCTCAAATTGTTTTTGTAAAGAACGATCTTCTAACAAAATATAAATAGCATTTGCTTCCGAAAGTGGCAAGGCACGCAAATGAATGAGCGATTCTTTATCCTCAAAGGTCGTCAACTCTACTTTTCCCGTCCGTAAAGATTGATTCATTAAGTCAAAAATTCGCTCCATGACAAACGATTGGTCAGCCAAATGATCAAGTCGCTCATAAATTAATTCGGATTTTGTCACATCAACGACATCCAAAAACATTTGGTTCCACTTCTTTATATGATATTGAGTGTCAACTTTTATAAATGGTACCCCAATTTCTTCTATATACAACAAGTTGTCGGTTTTGTCCATTTCCCAGATTTCATGTGGAGGGTATGGGTATTTCTCTGATGTTGGTTCATCCACCGCTCGGTTACTGCCTTTAGGGGCAACTTGACTATACATATGTTGATTTTCCATAAAGAGGCCTCTCCCCTTAATCTCTTCTTCCTGGATTTATAAAAATATGTCACACTAAAAAAATTAAAATAAATTGGCAATTTCTTCTCATTCTGAACTATTCGAGATAAATAGAATGATATCCTTTTTTTATTCACATTTTTATTTTCACGTCATATAATAAAACATCTTGTTTTTTAAAGAGGAGGATGTATTAGCATGAATCCGATTATGCAACAACTTGTTAATCATAAGGTTAATTCATTAAGTAGCACGGAACTTCTTCAATTATCCGAGCAATATCAAATCCCTTTGAACGAACAACAAGCCAACAAAGTCATTCAAATTCTCCGTACAGAAAAAATTAATGTTGCAAACACTGAGCAAATCCACCGAATACTTAACCGTCTGCAAACCGAAGTCGATCCCTATGTCTCGAATGTCGTCCAACAACTTATGCAACAATTTAATCAATACCTATAATACCCTACGCGTTTTGTGGGCATTCTACTCGTTCCATTTTGGAAATCAAAAAAAGCTACTGAGAACACCCAGTAGCTTTACCCTTTTTATTGTTTATTGAAACATTTTATTTCGAAAATCTTCATCAAATTTTCCAGCACGTAACATTTCAATTTCAAATTTATAAGGTGCTTTTTTATTTTTCTTATCCTCACCAACAAAAGGCGTCTCTAAAATTTTTGGTACATCTGTTAATTGTGGGTGATGAACAATTTTGTGAAGGGCATCAAAACCAATATGACCGAAACCGATGTTTTCATGGCGATCTTTTGCCGCTCCTTGAACATTTTTACTATCATTAATATGAAGCACTTTTATTCGATCGACTCCAATGATTTTATCAAATTCGTTCAAAACACTATCAAAATCTTCACTAATTGTATAGCCTGCATCATGAGTATGACAAGTATCAAAACATACCGACAAACGATCATTTCTTTTTACTCCATCAAAAATACGAGCTAATTCTTCAAAACTCCGCCCACATTCCGAACCTTTCCCTGCCATCGTCTCTAAAGCGATTTGTACAGGACCACCCTCTGTTAACACTTCATTTAAGCCTTCAATAATTTTATCAATTCCTGCATCTACTCCAGCTTGAACATGTGCCCCAGGATGAAGCACGATTTGCTTTGAGCCCAATGCCTCGGTGCGTTCAATTTCTGAACGAAGGAAGTTTACTCCTAACTCAAATGTTTCAGGTTTGACAGAGTTGCCGATATTAATAATGTACGGGGCATGGACGACGATATCGGACATGCCATGCTCTTGCATATGAGCAAGGCCGGCCTCTATATTTAATTCCTCAATCGGTTTACGACGTGTATTTTGCGGAGCACCCGTATAAATCATAAATGTATTTGCTCCATAGGATAACGCTTCTTCACTAGCTCCAAGTAGCATTTTTTTACCATTCATCGATACATGAGAACCTAACTTTATCGTCATCTCTATCTCTCCTTCTAAATCACTCGCTTATTTCTTTTTCTTTGAAATTCTTCTTTGACGCTGATCTTCTTTTTCCTTTTTAAAACGAGCTTTTTTCTTATAGGCTGGTTTTACTTTTTTCGGTTTTGCTTTTGCTTTTCCGCCTGTGTTGACTACCGTTTTCTTCTCTTTTCTTTTCTGCGATGTTTCCGTTTCTGGACCTTTACGCTTAGGAGCCCGTTTCCCTGGCACACCTAAAGGTGGTTTATCAAGCTTTGTCCATTCACCTTTTTTGAAATCATAATAGGTAAAAGTGATTCCTTTTCCAATTAATTTTTCAACAGCTTGTTGATCAGCTAGATCATAAATCGTGTAGGCAATACCTTCTGCCCCTGCACGACCTGTCCGACCCACACGATGAATATAAAAATCAAGGTCGTTTGGTAAAGAGTAATTAATAATATGACTGACACCTTTAATATCAATCCCTCGTGCTGCTAAATCAGTTGCGACAAGGTACTGAAATTTCAAGTCATTCACTTGTCTCATCACTTGTTTACGTTCACGTGGCTGTAACCCTCCGTGCAAACGTCCTACATTAAGCCCAGCTGAAATCATTGCATTTGTTACTTCATCCGCTTCTTCCTTTGTACTTGTGAAAACAATCGCAAAATAAGGATTAAACGATTCTGCTAATTCTGCTACAAAAGAAAGTTTATCACGATGTCTTAAGGCTACAATCCGATGCTCAATTGTCGTTGCAGTCACATGCTTTGGTTCTACCTGCACATGTCTAGGGTTGTCCATATATTTATTCAAAAAGGGCTTTAATTTCTCTGGGATCGTCGCTGAGAATACAAGCATCTGTAACTTCGCTGCCATTCTTGAAGCAACTTTATCGACATCTTCAATAAAACCCATATCCAGCATTTGATCGGCTTCGTCCACAATTAAAACGGTGCCTGTATAAACATTTAAAGCATTTTCATTCATTAAGTCAGCAATACGTCCTGGTGTACCGACCACAATTTGTGGCTGTTGTTTTAACCCATCCATCGCCCGCTGTTTGTCAGTTCCTCCGACAAGTAGCTTTGCTTTCACACTTGCTGATTCTGGAGAATGATCAATTAACTTTTTTAATTCCTCAAAAAGCTGGCTAGCGAGCTCCCTTGTAGGTGCCGTAATAACAGCTTGGACTTCATCCTTTGATTCATCCAGTCTATTTAACAATGGCAGTAAAAAAGCTAATGTTTTCCCTGTTCCAGTTTGCGATTGTCCGATCACATCATGTCCATTATAAATCGCAGGAATTAAACGCTCCTGAATTTCTGTTGGCATTAAAATATTTTGCTCATCAAGCGATTCTATTAAATATGGCTTTAAATCAAAGCGCTTAAAATTATTTGATTTCATCTTTTTTCCTACTTTCATCCGTTTCTACTTTGCAATAGATTATTTTATCATACTTCTCTAATAAAAAGCGAATAATCTTCAGAACAAAAAAAGTTAAGCACTTCTTTCCACGTTTGACATACTAATAATAATAAGGAAAAGTGTATTTAGTAAAATGAGGTGAATCAATTGGATAGATTTATCGGACCTCCTTTAACATCGATCCCGATTCAGTCTACCTTGCCAATGTCGGCCTTCTCACAAATGCCTATGCATACGCCGATGATGTTTCCCGGTGCAGGAATGGGTGGCCCTATGTTAGGAGGCGGAGGATTTGCACAAGGAATGGCTGGAATGTCTAGCGCAGGAGCTGGGCGAGCAGGAGGAGGATTGTTAGCAAGACTATTTGGATTGGGTGGTGGAACGAAAGCAGCAAGTGGAGGCTTAGCGAGTGGCCTTGGCAAGGCGGCTGGAAGTTCAATTAAATTTTCTACTATACTTGATAATTCTCAACGTGTCCTAGGGCTAACCCAACAAGTGATGCCCATGGTCCGTCAATATGGGCCGATCATTCGTAACCTTCCAGCGATGTGGAGGATTATGCGCTCTAGTGACAGTGAATTAGCCGCTTTCGCAAACCAAGCAGCAGGATCAACCATTGACCTTTCAACAATAACGAACAATAACGTGACACCCTCTCCAACCCCAGCAGGTATCGGAGGAAATGATGCCTTTACAGAAAGCGTCGCCCCTTTACCCTCACAGCTATTAACCACAGCTTCTCAAGAAACAAATGGAAATGCACCCGTAACAAAACCTAGATTTAGCAACACAGCTAAGGAAGGAATTCCCTTGCCTAAATTATATGTTTAACAAAAGTAATACTTTTTAGTTGACACATAAGCATTCAGATAGTAAAATTTTTATTTTGATTTTTTTTGTGCTATAATGAAAATATTACAGGAATTGGAGGAATGCCTATGTTTAAAGTCGGTGATCACGTTGTTTATCCTTATCATGGTGCTGGTACAATTGAGGACATTGAAGAAAAGAATGTATTAGGTGAAACTCACTCTTATTATATTCTCCACTTCCCTCTTGTGGACGTAAAGCTCATGTTACCTGAGAACCGGATTGAACAGTCTGGTTTACGTAAAGTCATCGCTCAACAGGAACTAGATCATTTAGTTGAGGCTTTACAAAACGGACCTGAAAATCCACTATCAACAAGCCATTTCTCTCGAGATACAGAGAACTTATTAAAGAGCGGCAGTATTATCGATGCGGCCCATTTAATTTCTTCTCTTTCCAAAAAACAAACCGAACGTTCAAACGGACTTCATATTCAAGATCGAAATCATTTACAAAAAGCCAAACAAATGATTGCAAGCGAACTTGTCTTAATGAATGATATGACCGAGGAACAGGCGTATGAGTTTATCGATCAATCTCTTTTAGATGAGGGCTCCGCATAATTTTTTTAATTTTTATGCAATTCCCTTTCTTACAAAACAGGCATTTTCATTGTCACAGCGAACAATCTCTATTATAATATAGGACGAAACAGACAAATCCTGTTCCTTCATTTTACTTAGGGACAGGAGCTCTCATTTTTTAGGAGGCATGTCATGAATGTAGTAAAAATTTCACCCCGTGGCTATTGTTATGGGGTCGTTGATGCGATGGTGCTCGCTCGTCAAGCAGCCCAAAATTTAGATTTACCACGTCCAATTTATATTTTAGGGATGATCGTTCACAATCAGCACGTTACAGATGCTTTTGAAAACGATGGAATTTATTCTTTAGACGGTTCAAATCGTTTAGAGATTTTACAACAAGTTGATAAAGGTACCGTCATCTTTACAGCTCATGGAGTATCACCAGAAGTTCGGAAACTTGCTCAAGAAAAAGGGTTAACTGTTGTTGACGCCACTTGTCCTGATGTAACACGTACACATGATTTAATTCGTGAGAAAACAGGTGAAGGCTACCACGTCATTTATGTCGGAAAAAAGGGGCATCCTGAGCCAGAAGGAGCCATTGGAGTTGCTCCACATTCTGTTCATTTAGTTGAATCATTAGAAGATGTGGATGAATTAGAACTTGATTCAGAAAAAATCATTATTACGAACCAAACAACGATGAGTCAATGGGATGTTTCAGATATTATGAATAAAACAATGAAACGTTTCCCTCACGCACAGATACACAACGAAATATGTTTAGCCACTCAAGTAAGGCAAGAAGCTGTTGCTGAACAAGCAAAAGAATGTGATCTTGTCATTGTTGTAGGTGATCCAAAAAGTAATAACTCTAATCGACTTGCCCAAGTATCCGAGCAAATTGCTGGTACAACCGCATACCGAATCGGCGATATTACCGAGTTAAAGTTAGAATGGTTAAAAGGTGTTGAAACAGTTGGCGTAACATCTGGAGCATCAACACCAACACCGATCACAAGAGAAGTTATTAAATTTTTAGAAGGCTATGATGCCACAAACGAAGACACTTGGAAGACGGAAGGTCAAGTCAAACTTGAAAAAATCTTACCAAAAGTCCGCGTAAAAAAATAATAACTAGTTTCACTAAAACCTGTTATTGCTTAAATGCATTAGCAGGTTTTTTGCACGAGAAAATTTTTGATCGTGCCTAGCTGTTTATTTGGTTGTCATTCAGCTGTCGTTTGGTGATATTTGGCATTATCTGTACTGTAATTTGAGCTAATTTGCATTTTTATTACTTATTAAGTGTTATTCGCACCCTAATTCCTTCCAGCCTCATTTTTCATTACTTAATAATCGTTATTCGCACCCAATTTTCCCTCTACTCTACATTTCATTACTTATCCACTGTTATTCGTCCCTTAATTCTTGCCAACACCGTTTTTCATTACTAATTTGCACCGTTTAACCTTAACCCCCTCCACTCCACTCAAACACAAAAAACTTAAAGCAAGTCCCTTACCACGACTCACTTTAAGTATCATTTCCTTCATTAGCTGATGGTTGTTCATTCACTACATTAAACAAACTGAAACGGATCTGTATCAACTTTTGATCGTACCACTTCTGTTTGAACACTTTGTTCCTTTAAAAACTTTGTAAAAACTTCATGCATTCCATTAATCATTATTTTTTCGACATTGTGACCTGGGTCGACAATTTTTAAACCTTCCATCATCACATCATGGGCCATGTGATAATAAACATCGCCAGTTACAATGACGTCAGCCCCTTTAAATAAAGCTGTTTGTAAATATTTATTTCCATCACCACCAAGTACAGCGACTTTCCGAACGGTTCCTGTTAAATCACCGACAACTCGGGCCCCTTTGACCCCAAAAGCTTCCTTAACAAATTCTGCAAAATTAGCTAATGTCATCTCCTGCTCAAGTTTACCGATTCGACCTAATCCTAACACCTCACCTTTGTTATTTAGTGGATACAGATCAAAAGCAGGCTCTTCGTAAGGATGAGCTTTCATAATCGCACGGACGACACGACCTTGTAGACTTGCTGGAATAATCGATTCTATCTTCACTTCCGGAACTTCTTCTAGCTCATTTACATTGCCAATGTAAGGAGTTGTTCCTTCTTCGGGTTTAAAAGTACCAATACCTTTAGAATTGAAGGTACAGTGACTATAATTGCCGATATGACCTGCTCCTGCAGTTGCCATTGCTTCCCGGACTTGTTTTGCATGTGACTCCGGTACAAATACCACAACCTTAACGAGTTCGGTTGATTGTGTCGGTGCGAGCACTTCTGTTTCCATGAGCCTTAATGCATTGGCCATCATATCGTTTACTCCGCCTTTAACAATATCAAGATTTGTATGGGCCGCATAAATCGTTATATCATGCTTAATGGCTTTCTCAACAATTCGACCATGGGCGGTGTTCACATCAATCTTTTTTAATGGGCGAAATAATAATGGATGATGAGCGAAAATAAAATCGACATTTTGTTCAATTGCTTCATCAATGACACTTTCTAAAACATCTAGTGTTACCATCACTTTTTGGATTCGTTTATTTAACGTTCCAATCATCAAGCCATTTTTATCACCTTCAACCGCGATTGATTTTGGTGCCCATTCCTCAAAAAATTGCACTAAATGTGAAGCATGAATATAATCACTCATGATAAAGCCTCCTTTGTGATTAATATTTTTTGCTCTAATTCTTTTTTTCTTTGTTCATTACTTTCCGTTTCTTTTGCTGTTTCTAATCTCTTTAATATTTGCTGCCAATGTTTGAGCTCGTGCCCCCATTTCTTTTTGAAGATGGCAGAGCACTGCTTCATTAAAAACGGACCTAATAATAACTTTGCTTCTCTTTGTTCCTTATATAAAAATTGATCCGTCCCTTTTTCGGCAACGAGAACTTCGTAAATTTTCTCATCCTCTTCTAAAATCGCTTCATCAATTAACACCCAACCATTTTGACTTAGCCATTCTCTAATAAAAATCGCGCCAACATTCGGTTGTAAAATTAATCGCTCAACCGCCCCTAGCTTGTCCTTACCTTGTTCTAAAATCGTCTGAATCAACGCTCCACCCATTCCCGCAATTGATATGACGTTGATTTGGTCTTCCACTTCAATGACATTAAGTCCATCACCTTTACGGACTTTAATTCGGTCTGTTAATTCTGAACGTTTCACTTGCATCACAGCACTTTGGTATGGTCCTTCATTTACTTCCCCAGCTATGGCTGTTAATGTAGCATCATGTAAGGCTAAATAAGTGGGCAGATAAGCATGATCCGAACCAATATCTGCTAAGTTTGCTCCTTCAGGTACAAAATCAGCTACCTTTAATAATCTTTCTGATAAATGTCTTTCGTTCATTTTTTCACCTTTATTTTTAAATTTGACTATTGTTTTATCTTATCTAGATGTTTCCTCTCTTGCAAGTACTTCTCCTTGCAAAATCAGTGCCCAACTGAGCGTTTCCCTCCGTTAAAAGGAAACCAAAAGAAAAAGCGAGAGTCCTCTTAACTCTCGCACCTTTCTTTATTCATTTAAAGATAATAAGTATTGAGCAATCGCATCTGCTTCGATTTCATCTAATGGCATTGCTGGCATCGCACCTTGTCCATTTATAATAACATGAACAATCTCTTCTTCAGATAAATCAAGATTTGTTAAGTCTGGACCACCTGCTCCTGTAAGATCGCCACCGTGACAGCCAATACAGCTTTGTTGAGCCATTTCTTCTCCAGCTGCAACTGGATCATCAAACTCTGTTACTTCTTCTCCACCATTACCTTCAGCATCTTCTTGCATTGCTTCACGTTGATTTAAACCAACAAACGAAAGCACTGTAATTAATAATAAGCCGATAATCGCAATAACGGCGAATGGAATTAGAGGTCTTCCTTTCATTTTCTCACCCTCCTTTGTCAATAAACATCATTTCAATAATTTGACATCATATGTAGATTGCCAAGAAATACCCCTCTTATTGTACTTGAAAACTGTAACCATGAAAAGGGATTCGTGATCTTTTGCTTTTTTTGTCACTCTTTTTACGAAATTTTAAAGAAAAACATCCTTATCTTAAAGTATACCCGAAAAAACAGCAATCATTTATGAATTAAAAAGGAAACCACAAACAAAAACAGTTCAACTAGTTGGCAGAGCGAATAGAAGCTCTTAAACAAATGCCCTTGACACGTTTGAAAAGCGAGAAGTACTATCACACCAAACGGATAAACTGTGCATTAAGAAAATATTATAGACCCTCCGGCTGTCGCTCCCAAAACCATACTCCGCGTCCTGCGGGAACCTTGCGAGCCTCCTCGGCAAGCCTTGCGGGGTCTCGCTCCACGGTTTATTCCCGCGGGAGTCTCCGTATGG
>NZ_ALPT02000094.1 GCF_000292245.2 Alkalihalobacillus alcalophilus ATCC 27647 = CGMCC 1.3604
GAATGTGGACATCAAGAGGGCAAGAAATCTCTTGAAATAAGGGACTGGACGTGTTCTATTTGCCATAAACATCACGATCGAGATATCAATGCCAGCCAAAATATTCTAGCCGAAGGGGTAAGAACCTTCCACTTGGCTTAAAACAACATACAGAACCGTAGGAATCGACGGGGATAGCTTGGTCCATAAGAGAAACCTCTGTTGGCAAAGAAAACCGCTGGCAAGTACGCTCTGTTCCCAAGAATCTCCCACTTCAATCAGACCGTAAGGTCGATAAGTGGGAGTAGTTCAATTATCTATTTGACATCCTTGCTCATTTTCTAAAGTTCCACTCATCTGATTCATATCGCTCTTTCGCGATTCGGTTAACATGAGCTTCTTCTTCTTCCGATAAGGTATACTCTTCTAAGTGGATATTTAAGCCCTTTTCAAACCCAAGCTTGAATGCATCCACAGCTTCTTCAATCGTAAGGTTCTCCTCACGTAAGGCATTAATCGCAACTGCTTTGTTTTTAAAGTTACGTTGCATTCTCTCACGTAATCGTTCACTAGAGTATTTAAACAAATCAAAGAGTCTATCCTCATCCACATCTAAAATGATCGAACCATGTTGTAAAATAACCCCTTTTTGACGTGTTTGAGCACTTCCAGCCACTTTACGACCTTCGACAACTAATTCATACCAAGAAGGGGCGTCAAAACAGACAGCCGAGCGTGGATTTTTTAAAGCCTCTTTTTCTTCATCTGTTCGTGGTACTGCAAAATACGCATCCAAGCCAACTGTTCTAAACCCTTCTAAAATCCCTTCAGAGATAACCCGATATGCTTCCGTTACGGTTGGAGGCATTTCCGGATGTTGCTCTGAAACAATTACACTGTATGTAAGTTCTTTGTCATGTAAAACTCCACGTCCACCCGTTGGCCGTCGTACAAAACCATAACCATATTCTTTAACTGCATCCATATTAATCTCTTTTTCCACTTTTTGAAAATATCCTATTGATAGTGTTGCTGGATTCCAACCGTAAAACCGGATCGTCGGAGGAATCAAACCTTTACTATGCCATTCTAATAGTGCTTCATCTAAAGCCATATTATAAGCTGGTGAACATTTTCCTGAATTAATAAATCGCCAAGTTTCCTTCATGATCATCGCTTCTTTCTTCCACATTTGTCTCTTCTAGTTTAACAAAGCAATTGAAAGGAGCCAAGCCTAATGCAAGTAGTGATTATTTTGTTAAACAACCAATAATACAATTGCTTATTTTGGTGACGAGCCTTATAATTTAATACAGACATATTGATTTACCTAAAGGAGTGTTCTTATTTTGTTGGATTACCTCTGGATTATTTTGCTTGTAGCATTAATCACGTACTTCCTTTTCCGCCGCTTTTACACACCCAAATATTTGAAAACGTTAACTCAAGAGGAATTTATTAAAGGATATCGTAAAGCCCAATTAATAGATGTTCGTGAGCCACGTGAATTTGATGGAGGGCATATTTTAGGTTCAAGAAATATCCCATTATCCCAGCTACGTCAACGCATAAATGAAATTCGTCCTGATCAAGCCGTATATTTATATTGCCAATCAGGGGCTAGAAGTAGACAAGCTGCCCAAATCATTAGAAAAAAACGTAAAGCGGAAGACATTAACCACCTTAAAGGCGGTTTCAAAAAATGGACAGGCAAAATTAAAAAGAAATAACGTACGTACAATCATTCTTAAAAAGCTTTCCCTAGTTATTTTGTTAACATGGGAGAGCTTTTTTGTTTGGATTTATTTAGGTTTTATTAATTATCTCGGTTGATTCGCAACCTAATTTTGCTACAGTGCTATTTTTATTACCTATCTCGGCTTTTTCGCACTCTCATTTTGCTACAGCTAAATTTTCATTACCTATTCTGACTGATTCGCAACCTAATTTGACTACAACACCATTTTCATTACCTATCCCAGCTAATTCGCACTCTAATTTTACTAATACATAATTTTCATTACCTATCACAGCTTTTTCGCACCCTCATTTGTCTACATCACCATTTTCATTACCTATCACAGCTGATTCGCACTCTAATTTTACTAATACATAATTTTCATTACCTATCCCAGCTAATTCGCACTCTAATTTTACTAATACACCATTTTCATTACCTATCACAGCTTTTTCGCACCCTCATTTGTCTACATCACCATTTTCATTACCTATCACAGCTGATTCGCACTCTAATTTTACTAAAACGCAACTTTCATTACTTATCCTAGTTTTTACACACACTAGCTTTTATCCCATTAAACTCTAGTAAGCAGCAAAAAACCACCCAATCACGGGTGGTTTTAGTTACACTTTTTACACTTTTTGATAACGTAAAATTGGTTTTCTTGCAGCCAATGTTTCATCTAAACGACTGATGACGGTATGATGAGGCGCTTCTTGTACAACTTCTGGATTTTCCTCAGCTTCCTTGGCAATTTGAATCATTGCTTCGATAAACTCGTCTAATGTTTCTTTAGACTCAGTTTCTGTTGGCTCAATCATCATACACTCTTCTACATTTAGTGGGAAGTAGATTGTTGGTGGATGATAACCGAAATCCAATAGACGTTTAGCGATATCTAACGTACGAACGCCTAGTTTCTTTTGACGGCGACCAGATAAAACAAACTCATGTTTACAATGTTGCTCATAAGGTAAGTCAAAATGAGGGGCAAGACGACGCATCATATAATTCGCATTTAAGACAGCAAACTCAGATACTTGACGTAAGCCTTCAGGTCCCATTGTTCGAATGTACGTATAAGCACGAACATTAATTCCATAGTTTCCGTAATAAGGTTTTACACGACCGATTGATTCTGGACGGTTGTAATCCAAATCATAACCGTGCTCGGTTTTAACAATAATTGGTTTTGGTAAGTATGGAATTAAATCCTCTTTTACCCCAACTGGACCAGAACCAGGACCACCACCACCGTGAGGACCAGTAAATGTTTTGTGTAAGTTTAA
Source organism: Alkalihalobacillus alcalophilus ATCC 27647 = CGMCC 1.3604 (assembly GCF_000292245.2). Classification (GTDB taxonomy): domain Bacteria; phylum Bacillota; class Bacilli; order Bacillales; family Bacillaceae_D; genus Alkalihalobacillus; species Alkalihalobacillus alcalophilus. Next base: position 3,010 of record NZ_ALPT02000094.1, read on the forward strand.
GTGAACGACATCAAATCCCATATCCCCTGGACGAGTGATTCCGAGAATCGCATTGGAGTTCGCTCCATCATAATAAAGTTTTCCACCCGCACTGTGAACAATTTCCGCCATCTCGACAATGTATGACTCAAATAAACCAAGTGTATTTGGATTCGTTAACATAAGAGCAGCTGTGTCAGAGCCAACTACTGAGCGTAAATGTTCTAAATCAACTAAGCCATTTTCATCTGTGTTTACTGTAACAGAATCGAATCCTGCAACCGTGGCAGAGGCTGGGTTTGTTCCATGAGCGGAGTCCGGTACAATCACTTTTGTACGATTGAAATCACCGTTTGCCTCATGATACGCACGAATCATCATTAATCCTGTCCATTCCCCGTGAGCACCTGCAGCTGGTTGCAAAGTTACTTCATCCATACCGGTAATATCCGCTAACGCTGTTTGTAGCTCATAAAGCATTTCAAGTGAACCTTGAACTTGTTCAACTGGTTGATAAGGGTGAACATTTGCTAACCCATCAATACGTGCAACATCTTCATTAATTTTTGGATTGTACTTCATGGTACAAGAACCTAATGGGTAAAAGCCACTATCCACACCATGATTACGTTTCGATAATGCGGTATAATGACGCATAATTTGAAGTTCAGAAACCTCAGGTAATTCTGCTTCTTCTTGGCGCACAAAACCATCAGGTAAAAGGTCTGACATATTGATTTCGTCGATATCTAAAATTGGTAAACTATGCCCAACACGATCTTCTTTACTTAATTCAAAAATGAGCGCTTGATCTTTAGGTTGACTCATTGTAACGCCCCCACTTCTTTAGCAAATTGATTGATTTCTTCTTTTGTACGAATTTCTGTAACCGTTACAAGCATACAATTTTCAAGCTCTGGGTAGTACTGACTTAAATCATATCCACCAATAATGCCACGCTCTAGTAATTTTTGATTGACCTCAGCAACAGGAGCATTTAATTGAATAATAAACTCATTAAATACTGGTTGGTCATGGACAATCGTTACACCATTTTCTTTCAATTTCGCTTTAGCATAACCAGCCTTTTGGACATTTTGATAAGCCATTTCTTTAACGCCTTTTTTACCAATCGCTGTCATCGCAACAGAAGCCGCTAACGCATTTAATGCTTGGTTGGAACAAATATTTGATGTCGCTTTTTCACGGCGAATATGTTGCTCACGTGCTTGTAGTGTTAACACAAAACCACGTTGACCGTGCTCATCTTTTGTTTGTCCGACTAAACGACCTGGCAATTTTCTCATAAGCTTTTTCGTTACGGCAAAATAACCACAATGAGGTCCGCCAAATTGAGTCGCAATCCCAAATGGTTGGGCATCTCCAACAACGATATCCGCACCAAAATGACCAGGCGGTTTTAATAATCCTAAAGAAAGTGGATTACTAGAAACGACCATCATCGCTTTTTTCTCATGAGCAATTTTTTCAATTTCCGCAAGTGGCTCAAGATGACCAAAGAAGTTCGGGTACTGTACAACTACACACGCTGTATCATCATTATAATGTTCTCTAATTTGGTCTAAATCTGTTACCCCGTCTTTTAAGTCAATTTCGATTACATTTAGGCGTTGGCCTTTTGCATTCGTTTGAATCACGGCACGAGCTTCAGGGTGAACGGCCTTAGATACTAAAATCGTTTTGTTTTTCGTATGACCAGCGCTCATCATCGCTGCTTCAGCAAGAGCAGTTGGGCCATCATACATAGATGAGTTTGCGATATCCATCCCTGTTAATTCACAAATCATCGTTTGGAATTCAAAAATCGCTTGTAATTCCCCTTGTGAAATTTCTGGCTGATATGGCGTATAAGCTGTATAAAATTCAGAACGAGAAATAACATGATCGACAATCGAAGGAATATAATGCTCATATACTCCTGCTCCAAGGAATGAAACTTTTTCCTTAATCGAGACGTTTTTATTCGCTAAACCATTAAAATACTTTAAAAGCTCTTGCTCACGTAAAGACTCAGGTACATTTAATTGCCCTTTAAAACGAATTGATTCTGGGATATCAGAAAATAATTCTTCAATAGAATCCACACCAATTGTTTCGAGCATGGCTTGTTTGTCTGTTTCAGTCATCGGTAAATAACGATTATTCATAGAAACGCTCCCCCTATTTCTTTCTTCTATAAAATGGCGTTTTAACCACTTTTGCTTTTAGACGCTTTTTACGAACTTGAACCTCAACTTCTGTATCTAATTGCGTGTAATCAATGTCAAGTAGAGCTAATCCAACATTCTTTTTTAAGGTCGGTGACTGCGTTCCTGTTGTCACAAAACCAATTTCTTTCTCACCAGCGAAAACTTGATAATCTGTACGTGGAATTCCTTTATCAATCATTTCAATTCCAACTAACTTGCGAGTAAGACCTTCTTCTTTTTGTTTGGTCAAAGCTTCTTTCCCTATAAAATTCGCTTGTTTTTGCACTTTTACGGCAAAACCAACCCCTGCTTCAAGTGGAGAAATATCACGTGTTAATTCTTGCCCGTATAAAGCCAGTTTAGCCTCAAAACGAAGCGTATCACGTGCACCTAACCCGCACGGAACAAGCCCTTCCGATTCTCCTTCTGTTAATAAAAGTTCCCAAATCGCGACGGCGTCTTCGTTATCACAATAAATTTCAAACCCATCTTCTCCAGTGTAGCCAGTACGAGAGATTAAAGCTTTTCCTGTTGCAATTTGAACTTGATCATAAAAATGGAATGGTTTCAGTGTATGAACATCTTCTTCAACTACTTTTTGTAAAATCACTTCAGCATTAGGTCCTTGTAAGGCAATTAATGACAATTGTTCTGAAAGATTTGTCAACTCCGCCCCTTCAATTAAATGCTCCTCCATCCAAGCAATGTCCTTCTCGATATTAGAAGCATTAATGACAAGTAAAAACTCAACATCATTTTTACGGTAAACAAGTAAATCATCCACTGTTCCACCGTCTTCGTAACACATGGCCGTATATTGCGCTTGACCATCAATTAAAACTGATACATCATTTGTTACGAGTGATTGAATATAAGCTAATGCTTGCGGACCTTTTACGAGAACTTCACCCATATGGGAAACATCAAATAACCCTGCTTGAGTGCGAACCGCTTCATGTTCTTCCTTAATTGAAGAAAATTGAACCGGTAAATCCCATCCACCAAAATCAATCGTTTTGGCCCCGTATTTGCTATAAACTTCAAACAAAGGCGTTTTGAATAATTCAGACATGATTTTCCTCCTAATGTTTTTTCCTAGTTCTTCTTTCAACTCATCATTTCCAACCCAATCATAAAGTAAAAAATGTGTTCATACACATGTTAATCCTTTAATGAAAAGGAAGAATGTTTGGTTCTTAAAACTTTCCATACTTATACGAAGGGTTTTCTTACGTAAAAAAGGACAGAGAAATACACCATCAAGATGTAAGTCCCTGTCCTTGAACCAGAAAGTTTCACTTTTCCTTTCCTAAAAAATTTAGGGAAAGAAAAATTGTCTTCGTGGGTGGCTTAATAAACCATTAAGCTCTCTCCAGAGTTGCGTCAAATAAGAGTCTTTTTGCCTGAGAGATTCACTCCTTAAAGCTTGCTCCTTCGGCGCTGCATTAGCAGTCTCTCCCCTTATTTTCATCCGCCTTTATTAAATTATGTTTTAAAAATTTTCTTTCATTTTAGGCTTTAATGAACAAACTTTGCTAGAGCATTAAATTCCTAAATTTGAACATACTAAATACATATGTTGATAGAACCAAAGAACCGACTAAAAAAACATGTACATTCTCTACCAACTATATGGTTAATGTTCGTTTTTAATTTATTTTTGTTTCTTTTTTATACATATATCCTACCAATACCACATTATTTACGCAACATTTATTTTTGAAAGGGGTCACAAAAAATGAAAATTGATATTCGTTTTGACGAGGAATGGCAACAAGGATTTATGACTCGCCTTGAGAGTGATGGAGTATGGTCTAATTTGCAACAATTCCGTCTTGCCTATGAAGCCGAACAACATCAAGCAATACCTGATTTTAACGGGCTTTTAGCACCAAAATACTTGCCTGAACTCCAACCATATCCACACCAAATCGAGGTCGCCAATACAGTCATTGAAAAAATGAACGGAAAAGCGATATTAGCAGATGAAGTAGGTTTAGGAAAAACGATTGAAGCTGGGCTTATTTTAAAAGAATATATGATTCGTGGTCTTGTAAAAAAAGCATTAATATTAGTGCCAGCCTCACTTGTTTCACAATGGGCGATGGAATTGAATACGAAATTCTTTATTCCAGCTGCCGCCCAGCGTAAAGCGTATGTATGGGAACAATATGATGTTGTTGTCGCCTCGATCGATACTGCTAAAAGGCAACCACACCGAGACATCGTCATGAATCAAAACTATGATCTCATCATTATTGATGAAGCCCATAAATTAAAAAACCCGAACACTAAAAACTATGAATTCATTAAACACCTTAAAAAGAAGTTTTGTTTATTACTAACAGCAACACCTGTCCAAAACAAATTAGAGGAGATCTTTAATCTTGTTTCACTTCTTAAACCAGGTCATTTAGGAGACATTTCTAGCTTTGAAAAAGAATATCGTTCCAATCATCGTTCTCCTAAAAATGAAGAAAAGTTGCGAGAATTAGTGAATAAAGTAATGGTTCGAAACCGTCGCGAAGACACCGGTATCGAATGGACAAAACGAATTGTTAAAACGATACCTATTGACTTCAGTCCATCTGAAAGAGCCTTTTATGATGAACTATCTGCCTTAAAGGGCATCGCCAATCATTTTTCGATTTTAACCTTACAACGAGAGTTATGTTCTAGTCGAGAAGCCGCTTATATGACGTTAAGTAAGATGGCCAAACCAACAGAGGAAAAGGAACCATCGCCACATATTCTAGAACTTCTACAAAAGGTAGCAACAATTGATCATCATGCCAAAGCCGAAAAAGCTCTGGAATTAATTAAAAAGATCGATGATAAAGTGATTATTTTTACGGAATATCGAGCAACCCAGCTTTATTTACAATGGTTTCTACAACAAAACGGCATTAGTTCTGTTCCATTTAGAGGCGGATTTAAACGCGGGAAAAAAGATTGGATGCGCCAGCTTTTCCAAAACAATGCCCAAGTATTAATCGCAACAGAAGCTGGTGGTGAGGGAATCAATTTACAATTTTGTAGTCATATCATTAATTATGATCTGCCGTGGAATCCGATGAGAATTGAACAACGGATTGGCAGAATCCATCGCCTTGGTCAGCAAAAGGATGTACACATTTATAATTTTGCTGTGAATAATACAGTCGAGCAAAATATTTTATCTCTGCTTTATGAAAAAATTCATTTATTTGAAAGTGTCATCGGTGAACTTGATGATATTTTAACTAAAATTGAGCTTCCGAAAATTGAAGATTATATTCAAGAAGTGATATCTGAATCAGATTCCCAAAGAGAAATGGAAATTAAATTTGAACATTTAGCGGAGATTATGAATCAAGCCATTGAAGAACACACAACGGAAGGAGAGGATTTGGATGCAACAGCCTCATCTTCATAAGTTTATTGAAGATTATTTTGTAGCCAATGAATGTGATATTACAGAAAAATCGCCCTACCATTTAACGGTTCAATTAACACCTGAGTTGGACAAGCTCATTATGAACCGCCCTTTTTATTGGCATTACTTAGAAAAAACAGGTGGCATACCGAATCCAATGCAAGTGACCTTTATTACAAATGCCAATCAATGTCCTGAAGACTTACAAGGCGAGAAAATCCACTTTGGCTCCCCTCGCCTTCACCAGCTCTTTAATACAACGAAAACACTAGGCGGCTATGTTCGGATGTATGAAAACTTAAACGTACAAGGTCAACAGTCGGTTCCATTACATCCATGGCTTTGTCTTAATATTAAAATATCCTTTTGTAGTGATCGCAAAAAGGAAATCTTACTATCATTAGGTATTAACTTAATTCATGGTCAAATTGTGCCACAATTTTTTGATAAAGTGAAAGCTACAATGCTCACACCGAAAATGCCTGATTTATGCTTTACACTCTCCCCTTTTATTCAAATTAAAAGTGGCATTAATCGCTTAAAAAAAGTCGTGCAAACCTTTGCTGAGAATGAGGATGACACATGGGCGCAAGAAGCCCATCATCGCTGGCAGGAGGAAACAAATTTATTAGAAAGCTTCTATGAAGATTTAGAAGAAAAACCTGAAAGTTATCATGTGGAAAAGCAAGCTTTAGAAGAGCTCTATTCTCCTTATATAGATGTCTCAATTATTAATGGCGGAATGTTTTATTTGGAAAAACAAGTATTTCAATAAAGAGAAGAAAAGTTTTGTGGAGGCGGTTTAGCTTGAGAAGACTTTTGCTCTAAACCTAAAAGTGGGAATAGAAATAATTTAAATCACAACATGAAGCCTGCTCATGTCTATTTGAGAAAGCACTAGGCGCTCATCTTTTTTCTTCATCTAAAAAAGAACCCTTCTAAGTTAAACTTAAAAGGGTTCTTTCTTATTCCTATTAAATACCAGGTGCTCCTCTACCATCAAACAAAATCGCTAAAATCGTCACGATAGAGAACCAGCCGAAAACTGCACAGGAAATCATCGCAAATCCAACTGCAAAGAAGTTCTTTCGACGTAATTCACGGAATACAGCAATCAAACAAATAATTGCTACAATCAAAAGCGTAATAGATAAAAACACGTTAAGTTTCCTCCTTATGTACTACCGTTTTCTTCATACACTTTACCATAAAATCAATAATTGATCTTTTAAAAGCCAGATAAAATATTGATGGTTTTTTTGTTAAATCCATTCTAAACATTTTAGAAAAATGACCTATTAAACCCCATCATATCTCTTTTGCTCTTAGCATGTGCAATACAAGCTTATTTTACTCTTTTTCATTAGATTTGTCGAGACTTACTAAACAGACTTATAAATATTGTCATAATATTTTTAGCACATTAAAACTTTGAACTTTTGTTCTAATATAGGTAAACTAAGATCAAGAAACTTCATAAATCTAGCTACGTCCGTTAGAAGCTCGAGAAAAATCGGCCAGCCTATAAAGTCAAAAAGCGACTTTTTAGTCTGTCCTGTATAACACTCTCTTCTACCCAAACGGACTTCGCTTTATAAATAAGGAGGCAAACGAATGCCAGTTCAGCAAATGCCACTTGGTCCCTTGCAAACCAATGCATATATATTACATAACGAAACAAAGCAAGCGATTATTTTTGACCCAGGAAGTGAAGGAAAAAAAGTCATTCAATGGTTAAAACAAGAAGCACTTAAACCGCTTGCCATCATATTAACACATGCCCATTTTGACCATATTGGAGCAGTCGATGAGCTACGCGATGAATTCCAAATCCCTGTATATTTACATAAAAAAGAAAAGATTGGCTTAGTGACCCAAGTAAAAATGGCTCTGGTCGTTTTATCGGTAATTCGATTAAAATTAAACCAGCTGATAGCCTTATTACAAATGAAAATGATTTACAAGTTGGACCATTTTTATTCCAAGTCTTTTATACACCAGGTCATTCGCCTGGGAGTGTGTCTTTTTATTATCAAAAAGAAGCCATTGTCTTTTCTGGAGATGTCTTATTTAGCCAATCGATTGGTCGAACCGACTTACCTGGTGGCGACCATGAAACATTATTAAAAAGCATTCATGATAAACTGCTCGAATTGCCAGAGGACACAGTTGTCGCTTGTGGACATGGGCAAGTAACAACCATTGGTATGGAAATGGATTCAAATCCCTTTTTATCCGGCTTTTAAGAAGAGATGGAACACTCTTCTTCGATAACCAATAGACTCGCTATACGAAAAAAACCGCTCTCAAATGAGTAGCGGTTTTTTCGTATGCCGTATGTACAAATTAATGTCCACCGAAGCTTGGAACAAGTAAGAACGTTGAGTAATACGTGAACCCAACAAAGAAAATAGTACAATATGCACCAAAAATATAAATATATACTCGTTCTGACAATTTTAAATAACTTAATGCCAACAATGCACCTGTTTGTGCAAAGAATAAGATGGCCATATTTGTCATGCCACCAGCGAAAAATAGTACCGCAAAAATCCCTGTCCAGAAAGCAAGGACGCGAAACATTCTATCCATTGCTGCCCCTCCTCTTTTTCCTTAGTAAACCTTTTAATCTTATCAATTACTGAAATTGAGTACTGTTATATTATATACGACTCACTTCTTAATTGTAAATGCTTTAACGGCTGTAATTCGTAAAATCCAATTAAGTTTCGTATGATTTGTGAAAATTATTAGGAATTATTTTTTTTACGATGAACAAACATGGAAATCCCTAATGGAATCACTCCAAATGCTTTATTTGATAATGGTTGTTTTACCAATTCATCGTTTGAATCAGTATTTAATTCTTTTTTTACACGTGGCTCGTCGATTTTTTTGACAAGTTGTTCTGTCACAAATTTTACGTAATCATTAAAAGACAACGGGATCACCTCTTTCCTTTTTAGGTTTCCCGCTTTTTTATTTTTTAAGCAATATTTCTTTTAATTCTTGAACAATTTGCATAACAGACTTTCCAGACGTATCAAATACGATCGTCGCTGCCTCTAAATAAGCTGTCTTCCTGTCATCATACATCTTTTTAATTTCTGCTTTGCTTTTATTTTGTAGCAGAGGACGAGTGGAATCCCCTGCTACACGGTCAAAGATCTCATCGATTTTACAATCCAGGAAGACTACAGCCCCCTTATTTCTCATTAATTCTCTATTTTCTTCCTTTAAAACGATACCACCACCTGTTGTAACGATTAAAGGATATTGTTGAATCTTCACTAAAGCTTCCGTTTCCTTTTCACGAAAATACCGTTCACCTTTTGTTTGAAATAGCTCTTTAATCGTTTCATTTTCAATTTGTTCAATCCATTGATCGGTATCAATTACTTGCACACCTAATGCCTTTCCTAATCCTTCTCCTACCGTTGTTTTCCCAGACCCCATAAAACCAGTCAAATAAACAATTCGCTGCACCTATTTAACCTCCCAGTATTCCTCCACTAACCTCGTATCATCATGATAAACCATTATACCAACCTTTGTATTCCCTTGTATTAATTCAGCTCGAAACTGAATTTCATAAACATCGGGACTACTTTTTTGAGTTACAATAAGTGTAACCGTACCATGCTCATATGAAAAGACTTTACTTTCTGATAAAATGTCCGGATCTTTTTGAAAGTCAACAACGGCCATTTGCAATAAAGATTGGAGCTGAATAAACCTCTCTTGCTCAGCAATAAAACGTTTCTCCTGAATGAGTGAATTTGCTTGGAATGCAATAGCTAAAATTAAAAGAGAAATAAACATCAAAGTTAGAGGGAAAACAAAGCCTTTTTCATTCATTTTCCACCTCCCAAACGAGCGGCACCGCAACCATCGTTCGTGTATACGTTTTTTCATTTTCCCTTTTCAACGTACAAGTAATTAGCTCTTGAACATTCATACATTCAAAAGAATGAACTTCACTTTGCATCGGCACATAACCCTCAAAGTTTTTTTGATAAACAATCGTTCCACCTTGCTGTCTTTGAATAGTTATTAATACACCATCACTCCTATAAATTCGAACTCCATTTCCTGTCCCCTCTACGGAAACTGCCCCTCTAATCTCTTGAGCGAGTAAATTAAAAAAGACCATTGCTTCCCAATCAGTCGTCTTCTCTCCCTTAACCGACTCTGAAAAAACGAGCATAATAGTGGGAAGGATTAGAAATAATAAACTACCTAAGCTGATGGCTACTAATAACTCCATTAACGTCATCCCACGGTTATCTTTTCGCATACAAACAACTCTGATATAACTTATTATTACTCGCTTGCCACTGCAAACAATATTCGATTTCCCTTACTTCTTCATTAATCCTTTGTTCAAATAACTGATTTTTTAATGCTGGAATGGGCTGTTCTAACATAAAATGATGAATTCCTTCTTCTAAGATATATAAGGCTTCCTCTTGTTCATACAATGTCAGCCTTTCCTGCTGTAACTGGATAATGACTGGTACTAACATAAGCGAAATGAGATTTAACAATGTAAAAGAAAGGAGGACTTCAATTAAAGTAAATCCATCACATTTTTTTATACTCAACCCACCCCTTTCCGAGATAAATCGTAAAAATAAACCTTTCACCACCTACTTCTAAACGAAAACTCCCAGATATACGTGGATGGCCGTTTCGATTAAACGAGATGTTATTGTTATTAATGGTACTAAAAAAATAAATCGACATATCCTCCCTTGCATAAGGCTTTTCAACAATTGTGTCAAAGGCTCCATAACGAATAACATACTTTTTTGTAAGGTTATCAATGACAAAATTAATATGACTTCCTTTCGACATCGCGATATGCTGTGCCAAAAGCAAATCTTCCCTTAAACTTTCAGCCACTTGCTCTGGAGATGGTTCATACTGAAATGATTTCGTAAAAAGGAGAGGAACGAAAAGAAGAATGGAAATAATCGAAAGGACAAGTAGAAGTTCAATCAAAGTAAAACCTGTGGAAGACCAGTTTTTATTAGTTATCTTCATTATTTACAACAGATATGATACCATCTTCATCTATCTCAAGATAATCACCATTCGGACATTGTAATTTCCCATCATTATCTAGTTGAACATCACTTGATAAATGGAGATAAGGTAACATATCATTCATATCATTTGGTAATGCCCCTTCGTCAATCTGATAAGCATACACTTGTGATTGGACAAGCCGAATCGTCGCTTCACAACTTTTATCATTTGCGGTTGATTGATTTTGAGTTAAATTGGGAACAAGAATTAGTAGCAAAACAGAAATCACCATTAAAACAACAAGCATTTCAATTAACGTAAAAGCTCGTTCATTTTTAATCATCTTTTTCAATTTTATCACCTCATAATAGAAATAGATGATTGGGTTAGTTAAGAAGGAATGGGGTAGCTTGTTTGGGGTCTTGATTTTCGATGTGAACCGGAGGAAAAGAAAAAGTCGTTTTTTACACACCACCTTTCTTTTGGATATTTGTTATAATTACACATAGGCAACCTCATTTCCTGCCACTTTTTTTTGAGAGGGAAAATATTTAATGAAAAAAATATTTTTATTATTCATTCGTGGTTATCAAAAGTTTATATCTCCACTTACCCCTGCAACTTGTCGTTTCTACCCAACTTGTTCTCAGTATGGGTTTGAAGCAATCCAACGATTTGGTGCGATAAAAGGAGGATGGTTAACGATAAAACGCATAAGTAAGTGTCACCCTTTTCATAAAGGTGGGATCGATCTCGTACCCGAACAATCAGAAACAAAACAAAACAAAAAAGGCTAACCAAAAGCTTCATTATAATGAGCTTTTAGGGGCCTTTTTTTGTTTTGTTGTCTTATTTTTCTGGCTTTGATTCATATGCTTTTGACTTCATTGGGGGCCTTTGATTCCCTTTGTGTCTCTTATACATATAAAAAAAGATGAAAAGGTAAAAAATACACCTTCTCATCCACTTCACTATTTCGAGGCCCTTAAAACGCCTCTCCTTTATTTATGCGGGTGAAGGGAGTCGAACCCCCACGTCAAAAGACACTAGATCCTAAGTCTAGCGCGTCTGCCAATTCCGCCACACCCGCTTAAGTTGATGATGAGCCATGAAGGACTTGAACCTTCGACCCTCTGATTAAAAGTCAGATGCTCTACCGACTGAGCTAATGGCTCATATAAAATAGTTTACCC
>NZ_ALPT02000095.1 GCF_000292245.2 Alkalihalobacillus alcalophilus ATCC 27647 = CGMCC 1.3604
CAATGCTGTCCACTTCTTTTAGCCATACGAATTCCTTTTTTAGTTGGGTTAATTCAGCCGAACAAGCATTGTAAGTTAATCCTTTGCCTGTTTCTTCGTAGGTATCGTTCCATTGCCCTAAAAAGCGATTAAAGACAAAACGAGAACAGCCGATGGTTTTAGCAATGAAGATTTCCTGTTCTTTGGTTGGATAGAGACGGAATTTGTATGCTTTGTTGATGAGCATTGTTTTCACCTCAGATAGGAATGTATGTTCTTATTATACCCTAACAAGAATCTCTTTGGCTACCGCCAACCGCCATTCATCTCCCCCTTATCGTTGGGCTTCTCCCTTCACACGATTGAAGAGGGAGTCTTCTGTCGGGAAATTATAAACGGTTGTGTGCTCTCATTACTAAATATAAAAAAGCGTCTCAAAAGTCATTCAACTTTTGAGACCGCCTTTACGCATAAATATTAATCAACATACCTTTAATTTCGCCGACCATATCAAGAATATCTAGGCCTTTTTTTTCTTTCTCTAAAACAGCATTCGTTAAATCTAAAAGCTTCTGATCGACTTGCTCGACGATTTTGTAAATTTTTGTACGTCCTCTACGATTAAAGCCTCTCTTCTCTTCCAAACTTAAGCCATGTTCAACTGCTTCTCCAACAAACTCTTTAATCAGTTGCTTATATTTTCGCAGTTCTTCAACCGTTCTCGTTTCAGACAACGTCTTTCCTTGGTCTTCTATTTTGCCCATTAATTCTCTTAAACGATGTTCAGCTGCTTGATCCCTTTTACCTGACATTACTTCTGAAAAAGAAACCGAAGCACTCGTTTTTGAAGATGATTTTGGGGCAGGTTTCCCAATCCCAGTTGTGGCAATCCTTTGTACATCCATATTCAAATCCACCTTTATGCTCTAACTTGTTCCATTATTATTGTAACAGTTGTAAGACTCCTTGTGGAAGTTGATTTGCTTGAGCAAGCATGGCAGTTGCTGACTGATTTAAGATGTTATTACGAGTGAATTCAGTCATCTCTAAAGCCATATCCGCATCACGAATTCGTGATTCAGAAGCTGTTAAATTTTCATGAGTCACTTGTAAATTATTAATCGTATGCTCCAATCGATTTTGCACCGCTCCTAATTTAGCACGAGCATCAGACAACGTATTAATCGCTTGGTCAATCCGGAAGATTGCATCGTTTGCCCCCTCATTTGACACCACATTAATTCCTTCAATGCCAAGAGTTACAACATCCATTTGTGGAATATCAATCATTACGTTTTGGTTCGTATTCGGCCCAATTTGGAAAGAAAGGGCGTTGTTAGTGACACTAAACTCTAACTCACCCTCTTGAATATTAGATTGGAAATTATACTCAATTCCTCCGTGTTTAAATTTACCATTCACCGATGTTAATTCACGTTCCGCTTGAACAGTATTGCCATTAGCATCATTTAAAGTAAAAGTAGCACTAACTTCCATTTTTACTTTAACTGTTCCTGCTGAAGTAATTTCATTAGTATCGATAGCTAAACCAAAAATCTCATGCCCCGCTGTCCCCCCGTCACCAATCTCAACAGATTTAACTCCTAAAGATAACCCATCTGGATCCAATATTTCAATTTTCGCAAAGCCATTCTCAACTTCTCGAACATTTATCGTATATTCTCCTAATTTCATATCACTATTTTCAAAATCATTAAATTTAACGTCACCTTGGGATAATCCTGCACCTGGTTGCGTCATTGTATCTACTTCTTTGGGTTCTGTAATAATTACTTCATAATCCCCAGACTTCAAATTCGCATCCGTCACTTTTGGAAAACCATCTAAGTTAATCCCATTAGCATTAGCCACTTGATCATAAGTCGTCAACACCGCACTAAACCCATTCAATAACTTCCTTGTATTAAACTCGGTTTTTTCTGAGATGCTATCGATTTCGGTCATTAATTGGTCGATTTCTTTTTGGATTTGTTCACGATCATATTCCGTATTCGTATCGTTAGCCGCTTGAACAGACAGTTCGCGCATTCTTTGTAACATCGTATGTACTTCTTGCATCGCGCCTTCAGATGTTTGCATTAAGGAAATCCCATCCATTGCATTTCGTTCAGCCATTTTTAATCCACGAATTTGTGAACGCATTTTTTCCGAAATCGCAAGTCCTGCTGCATCATCTGCCGCACGGTTAATTCTTAATCCTGAAGATAATTTCTCGAGGTTTTTTGATGTTTGAAATTGATTTTGATATAAATTGCGGTAGGCATTTAAGGCTTGAATGTTATTATTAATTTTCATATAGCTCTCTCCTTTAATTATCGTAAATAGCTAATTTTTCATATCGATTTTTCTGTTGTTTAATGACATTGGATTCTTGATCTTTTTTTGATCTCATTGCCTCGTTCCAAGCAGTCATTAATTGATTTAAAATCACGATGATTTCCTCTACAATTTGACCGTCTTTTTGTAAGTTAGCAACTAGCAGACGTTCTACCATGTATTGATAAAGCTGTTCGAGTTGATCAGATAAAATCCCAGCTTCATAGTTTAAACCCGCTCCTAACCGAACAAGAATATCCGATGCTTTTTGTAAATGCTCATTCGCTTTAATAAAATCTTTAAGTTCAATTGATTCAATCGACTCTTCTAATTGGTTCAGACACGCTTCATATAACAGGCTTGTAATTTCCTGTGACGATTTCTGATATAGCCACTCTTCTGTTAGTAACCCGTTCAATATTTTCCCTCCACTTTTTTGTACTTATCTTTACTATCGTCTTAACTGAAAAATTGTTAAGTCTCTCTTTCCATACTTTCGATCATAAGTAAAATTTCCGCCATAACCGAATAAAGCTGCGGTGGAATTTGTTCTCCTAAATCAACCTCTAATAAATTGGCTAAGAGATGAGAGTCCTCTTGCATTTCAATATTATGCTCCTTGGCCATATCCAAAATTTGATTCGCTATTTGTCCACGTCCTTGAGCTACGACCCTTGGAGCATCTTGGTTTTGTTCATCATAACGAATAACGGCTACACTTTTCCCGTTTTGTTTCTGACGTTTTGTTTGATTAATATATTGATAATGATTCATATTTTGTAATCAAACCCTTCCTCCGTAAATACTGCTTTTTGTGTATTTTCTATGACTGGCTGTTCAATATTTTTTTCCTCCAATGGCTTCATTTGTTCAAAACGAATTCCATTTAAGGAATAGCCAATTTCACTTAATTTTCCGATTGCATTTTCGACGTACGGGGTCATTTTCCTTTCAAAATGAGGATCATCATTTTTTAAAGTAATCGACAACTGACGATTTGCGGCAGATATCGAAATGCCTAATTCCCCTAATTTTTTTGTCTCTAATAAAAAATAAAGGGAGCAATTTTCCCAATCTAATTGTTCTCCACCATTACGCGCTTTTAAAAACAATTGAATATTCTCCACTTGTTCGCCCATTAAGAGTGGCAATTGAAACATCATATTTTGCATATGGCTGTGAGGTTCAGAACGACTCAAAAGCTGTTGGCCCGTGAGATTTTGCAAAGCTTGACTTGCCAGTTGTTGAACTCTTCCCTCTGTCTCATTTTTAGCCATTTGCATTAATTGTGATTTAATATCCCTTGGTTCCGTTTCCATAGTCCGATTTGGCTGCTTCAATAATTGTTGAGCAACTTCTGATTCACGCGTTAACCCTAACTGCCTAAATGCTTCAAATAAAGAACGACTACTCGCCTCTTGATGAATCTTTGGTCTTTCTAAAGAAGGCCTTTGCTCAAGCGTATCACTTCGATTCAATTCATTTGTAGACACATGCCTTACCTTTGTCTCTGACGGTTTAAATACAAGGGTCTCAATATTTCCTTTTACCTCTTGCACGATTGCTCGTGCTTGCTGGAATTGACCAGCCTGTAACAAGCTTCTTGCTTCTTGTAATTGACTGCTCGCTTTTAGTAAAGAACGTTCTGTTTTCATATCGGTAAATAAGAGCATTTCACTTTTCATAATCGCATGATCTAATTTCTTTATAACCGTTTCAAGCAATGGTTTCGTTTGTTTAGAGTTTGGAAGTAATTCCTGTTGCCTTACCACCACATCTAACGTCCTAGAAATATCTCTTTGTGTTCGTTTAAAAGAATCGGTTAATTCAGCCATTTTTTCGGTGATCGTTGTTACAGCGATCTGCTTACTTGCTTCTTGTATAGGCACGGCTTCATTACTTTTTAAATAAGCGGACGATACAAAGTCTTGCTCACTTAATTGATCTAATGCTTGTAAAACCGTTTGGATGATTTGCCTAGCCTTCAATTCCCGACCATCTTCAAGCTTTGATTCAGCTTGAGAAATATTGCTTTGTAAATTTTCTATCGTTTCCTTTGTTAATAAAGATTGATTTTGCAAAAGGAAGCTCCGTAATTCCGTTAAGATATTTTGAACATTTGCTTCTTTTGACACTCCTCTTATTAACTGTTCCACTTGATGTTGAATGTTTCCGGTGGGAGACGACTCACTTTTTGGTTGTTGAGTAAGCGAATCTCCAGAATTTTGACTCAGGAGCATCTGCTCTAATAAAACTTGGACATTTTGTATCGATGAAAGCTGATTCAAACTGTTCGTCTGTGTTAATAAACGGGAGAGCGTATTCAAATCTACGCTTCCACCTGCTTGGTTTTGTGTCAGTTGATTTAATAGCTGTTCTACTCGATTTAACACAGCTTGATTCGGATTTCTTTGCAATAATGCAGCGATATCTCTTAACGCGGCATCCAGTACTGGCTGTTGATGTAAATCCAGTCCTCGGACATTTAATTGCTCGATTGCCTTACTATAAGGCTGACCGTGTAAAGCCTCATGGACGCTACGTAACTGCTGTAATGTCGGTTCTATTTTTTTATTTATTAACGCCTCTAAAGAAGCAAGTCTATTTTTTTGATCGGTCCCTTCTGAAAAAAAGGTCTGTAATTGGTTGAGCACGTCTTTAGTAATCGGGATATTTCTTTGATGTAAAAGTTCGATTGCCGCTCTTAATTCTGGACTCGCCTTTTGACTTCCTAAGCTTAACGAATCGGAGTTGGGATTGACTGCTGCCGAATTCTCTTTGTTTGTTTGACTTTGATTAACCTCTTTAAGGGCGAGCATTCCCTCTTTATGATCAACTACTTCAACCGATACCCTCGATTGGTTAGGGACTCCCTCAGGAAAAGAGGCTTTCATTTCTCTTCCTTTAATCGAAACGATGGCTTCTTTCTCGTTAAGACTTTCTTTTATCGTTACTGCTAATTTATCGCCTTGGTTCATTTGAGCCGTTTTTTCGGAAGATTGATTCGATTGAAAAGGTTGGACATTAATTTGCATAAGTTCAGCTCCTGATATTCACTCTCTTATATATATCGGTTTTTTTTAGAAATCATTAAACAAAAAACGTGATTTCTTGAATTATTGCTCATCAAGGAAATCACGTTGAAAACTCGTTCGGAGTGTTTCATTTTGTTCATTTATTTCAACTTTTTGGGCATTGGCTTGTGGAAAAATAGTATGCCCATATTTCTCTTTTAATTGGCCTACTGTTTCTAATAATTTATACTTTTTTTCATCCTCTTTATAATTAAATAAATCAAGCTGTTTGTAAGCATGTTCTTGCTCGATCAAATCATAAGTACTAATACCAAGTAACCGAATATAGTCCCCTTTCCATGCAATATTAAATAAGTATAAGCTTTCTTTGTAAAGGTCCTGTTCATCTTGAATCGGATTTTCTACTTTATGACTCTTTGTGATCGTCTTCCAATTTGCATATCGAACCATAATTTGTATACCATAGGCACACACTTTTTTCCTTTTTAAACGTCTTTCCACTAAACCTGCAAGCCTTTTTAGCTCATTTCTTATTTTCACTTCATTAATCGTATCACTTGAAAGTGTCGAAGAATGACCAATGCTTTTAAATTCATAAATCGAATCAGGGTCCACTTCACGAAGATCGTTTCCGTTCGCTCGTTCATGTAACCTTAAACCATTCACGCCAAAATGTTGCTCTAATAACTTTTTATCCGCATTTGCTAAATCACCAATCGTCATTATATGAAGCTTTTTCCACTTCTCAACGGTTCGTTTTCCAATCCCGTGCATTTCCCTTATATCCAATGGCCATAATTTATCTTTTAAATCTCTTTTTCGTAAAATCGTTAAGCCTTTAGGTTTTTGCATATCACTCGCCATTTTCGCTAAAAACTTATTGGGAGCAATTCCAATACTACAAGGTAAATCCATTTCATCGAGCAGTCGTTGCTGAATTTCTTTAGCTAGTTGAACTGGATGACCTTCTTTTAAATAAAAAGTCGCATCAACATACCCTTCATCAATCGAAACCGGTTCCACTAATGGAGTATAACCTTTTAATAAATCAAAAAGAGCTTGAGAAGCAGCCTTATATCTTGAAAAATTCGGAGGTATGAGCATGAGATTTGGACATAATTTCATCGCTTGCCAGACAGGCATCGTCGTTTTGACACCTTTTGCTCTGGCTTCATAGCTACTTGTGACAATAATCCCTTTTCTTTTTTCGACATTTCCGGCTATCGCGATCGGTTTGCCTTTTAGTTTCGGATTATACGCCATTTCAACCGAAGCATAAAAGCTATTCATATCAATATGAAAAATGACCCGTGACTTTGACAAATCGCCCCCCCCCTTTAGCTTCATTTTATACGAAAGTTTGTTCTTATTCAAATAAAAAAGAAGCTCATTTGATTCGTGTTTCCAAATCAAATGAACTCCTCCTTTTTATTAATCTTCGTCTAATACAGCTTGAGCAATATTTACAGAGTGGTCGCCAATTCGTTCTAAATTACTCACGATATCAACAAACACAATCCCTGCACTTCCTGTACAAGTACCTTCATTCAAACGTTTAATATGTTTTTTCCTTAAGTTACGTTCCATCTTATCAATTCGATCTTCTTTAACTAACACATCTTTAGCCAACGCTTTGTCAAGTGTCTTTAACGCTTCTAGTGCCTCTGTATAGGTCGACACCGTTAATTCGATCATTTCTTCCAATTCATCTAAAGCACTTTCAGACAGATCAAATTTATTCGCCAACTGATAATCAACAAGCTCTTTAACATTCTCCATATGATCCCCAACTCGTTCAATATCACGAACCGCATTCACGAGTGCCGTATGAAGCTTTGTATCGGCTTCTGACATAATATGTCCAGACATACTAACGAGATAGTCCGTTACAGCATGATCAAACGTATTAATCGCTTCTTCATATTGTATAACAAGCTCACCGTGCTTCTTGTCTTTTGTTTTTAAATATTTTGTGGCTTCGTTTAATCCTTCAATGGCATAACTACCCATTTTCAATACTTCTTCTCTTGCTTGACCAAGGCACACAGGGGATTGTTCTACTAAAAGCGGGCTAATGTTTGGTTTATAATCAATATGTTTGTCTTCACCTGGTATAATTTTAGTCACAATCCAAGCAAGTACCCCAACAAACGGGAATTGAATGATTGTATTCATGACATTATACGAACCATGCGCAAAAGCAATCGTCATCGGTCCACTTAAACCTAAGGACTCTTGGAAATAGGCTATTAACAACGTGAACGGCTGCAACATGATCATAAATAAAATAGCCCCGATTAAATTAAAAACGACATGAACCATCGCGGCACGTCTTGCGGCAATCGTTGTCCCAATCGCTGCTAATAATGCCGTAACAGTCGTACCTAAGTTATCACCTAATAAAACGGGTAAAGCTGCTGATAATTCTAAAGCTCCTTCAGCCATTAATCCTTGTAAAATACCAATAGTTGCTGTAGAACTTTGAATAATAACAGTCATAACCGTACCGACCAAAACGCCAAGTAAAGGATTATCACTCATTGTTAAGGTTAATTGAGAAAAGGATTCTAACTGAGCTAAAGGTTTCATCGCTCCACTCATTAATCCTAATCCATAAAATAAGGCACCAAAACCAAAAAAGCCTTGCCCAATATAATTTAATATTGGTTTTTTGAAGAAAAAGATTAATGCTGTACCAACAAATAAAATCGGTAGTGAGTATTCACCAATATTAATCCCGATAATAAACGCTGTTGCGGTTGTTCCGATATTGGCACCCATAATAACCCCAATTGCTTGTCTAAGTGTCATAAATCCAGCACTTACAAGACCAACTGTTAAGGCTGTTGTTCCCGTACTCGACTGAATTAACACGGTTACTAGAATACCTGCTAATACACCTTTAAATGGGTTAGAAGTCATCTTATCTAAGATTTCTCTTAGACGGTCACCTGCAGCATTCTTTAAACCTTCTCCCATAAACTTAATACCAAATAGAAAAATACCTAAACCACCAAGAAAATAAAACAGTGTTTCTTGGAAATCAATTTCAACCATTCATTCCACTCCTAGAGGATTTTTTCTAATTCCGTGTACAAGCATAAACTCTTTTTAACAGTCTGTAAACAGAGCCTATTTATCATTTACACACTTTTAACATTACGCATTAAATCTTTACAAAACCTTTACAAAACTACCCTATAAATTGGTAATCCACTTCGGAATAATCAAAATCATCGGCCTATTTTGTAAAAACAAAACTAATTATCTTTACATTATTTACAATGGTTCTTTTAGAAACTTAACAAGTTTTGTCAAACAAAAATGAAAATCTTTCAATTATTCAACATCATTTGCATGTTCTCTTTAAGTAAGTTAGTGTAAATGTATAAGACAAGTTTTAAAGAAATTGGGAGGGGTTATCATGCCAATGCAATTAAGCGACTCAGTTCAAGCTGACATCTACACCGTTTTTTATAAACATGTCAAAAGGCTCATAAGTAGTCACCATGATTCAAGAAACACCTCCATAACCATTACAGACCTATCACTTCTTACTGGTAAAAGTGAAGAATTCATCTTAGAATGTTTAGAATTTGGCCAAGGCCATTTGGATCTAACCGTTTATCATTAAGTGAATAATTATAGTGTAACCTAAAATTCAGTATGAATTCAGTTAACGCCAATGCAATTACGTTCAAGAAAAAACGATTTGGATTAATATCCAAATCGTTTTTTCTTATTTTGCTACTTGACCGATAATTGTTACAACAAGTTCAGCTAACTTGTTTAGTTCTGTAATCGACATCCGTTCATTTTTTGTATGAATTTCTTCATAACCAACTGCTAAATTAACGGTTGGGATTCCCATGCCAGCAATCACATTGGCATCACTTCCTCCACCACTATGTAATAATTTAGGTTCTCTGCCTACTGTTTGAATCGCTGTTTTTGCGACTTCAACAACTTCGTCTCCATCAGCTCTCTTATAACCAGGATACATAATGATCACTTCAACAGTCGCTGATGTCCCCATTTTTTCCGCTGTTTCTTCAAAAGCTGCTTTCATTTTACCGACTTGCTCATCAAGCTTTTCATTTATTAATGAACGGGCTTCTGCTAAAATTTCCACATGATCACAAACAATATTCGTTTGTGTCCCCCCTTCAAAACGTCCAATATTCGCTGTAGTCTCGGCATCAATTCGTCCTAAAGGCATCGCAGATATCGCTTTTGCCGCAACCGAAATAGCAGAGATTCCTTTTTCTGGTGCAACCCCAGCATGTGCTGTTTTTCCATGTACAACCGCTTTAATTTTTGCTTGTGATGGGGCAGCAACTATAATATCACCAACAGGACCGTCACTATCCAATGCAAAACCATATTTCGCCTGTAAATGTGCTTTATCTAATGCTTTAGCACCAACAAGGCCTGACTCTTCTCCTGCCGTAATAATAAACTGAACCGTCCCATGTTCTACGTTCTCTTCCTTTAAAACTTGAATCGCTTCAATCATTACAGCAAGTCCAGCCTTATCATCTGCACCTAAAATCGTCGTGCCATCAGTCACCACATAATCCCCATCAATAGAAGGTTTTACTCCAATACCAGGAACAACCGTATCCATATGAGAAGTAAAATAAATCGGGTCAACTCCATCTTTTGTTGCAGCTAATGTACAAATTAAATTACCTGCTCCATGGCCAGTTTTTGCTGCTGAATCATCCTCAAAAACATCTAACCCTAAATCTGTTAGTACTTTTTTTAAATATTGAGCAATTTCTCCTTCATGCTTTGTTTCTGAATCAATTTGAACAAGCTCTAAAAACTGCTTCAATAAACGTTCTTTGTTAATTGTCATGATTTTTTCCTCCAAATAAAATGAAATCACTTATGATCTTACACGATTCTGAATCAGAAATCACCTTTTTCCTTTTTCTTCTAAAAGAACATGAAATTTGAACTCGTTTTCAGAAAACCACTTGTCCAGATGACCAATTCACAGTAAAATAGAAGTAGTAATGATTAGGAGGGTTAATATGCCACGTAAATTTCAGAAAGCCATTATATATATAATGATTATTACTATGGTACTTGGAACAGTATTAATGGGAGTTAGTATTTTTTAATTAATAAAATCCAATAGATAAAAGAATTAGGAATAAAACCACTAAAAAAAGTTAGATGACTAGAATGACGGTCATCTAACTTTTTTAATGGAAAATCTTATTTTATATTCAAAAAAGAATTGGAAAATTCACAAGTATATCCTCTAACTTAGTAGATGCATCTCAAAAATTAAAATTTACAACTCGATCAGATTATTCAATCGCTCCTAATGTCTTTGCCAACTCGTCAAAGCTTAAATCCTCATCTGTAATTAAAATCTGGGTCCCTAATGGAATAAACTCATAAAGCTCTTCAATCACTTCATTTGGTAATCGCACACATCCAGCCGTTATATATTGACCAATTTGTTCAGGATGATTAGTGCCATGAATCCCATAAGTTCGACCGTCAGTATCTTTTGCATCAAAACCAATCCACCTAGTCCCTAATGGATTATTTTCAGCCCCACCTTCAATGTTTAATTTACGATAATACGGGTCTTTTGCCTTGACTATAATCGTAAATTGCCCTAAAGGAGTGGCATTCATTATATGTCCACTTGCCACCTGATGAACATGCTGAATTTCCCCTTCATTAATAAAAGCTAATTCATTATAAGATAAGTTAACAATAACTAGAGGGTCGCCTATTGAAGGATTATCCCCTAACGGCCATATCGGTGAAATCATCAAAATAAGGCTTAAAACGGTAGCTAATAGCTTTGACATAACACAAAATACCTTCTCTCATTCTTTTTCAGTCCTTCATTTATTTTGAACGAGAGCGATCCGATTTATCCACTTCATTCCATAATTTATCTTTAATTCGTAAATACTGTTCTAATTCATAGACAATGTATAAAAGGGTCGAGCGTGTTTCAAATTCATTACGAGTTTGCGGGAGCTCCATTTCTTTAAATTCAGCACGCATCATCTCAAGCTGCTCCAAAAAGTAAGCGACATAATTATTCGGACTGACCGCTTTTGATAATTTTTCAATATACTTCGCAATCATTTTACTTTGTTTTGTTTCTGAATGAAGCGAAGATACAAAAGGCATCAGGCGCTCAATCACCTCAAATTGTTTCTCTCTCATATTAAAATATTGATAATAATGATCATCATATTTTAATATATGGTTATTCATACTCCGCCTGGCCAATTGTTTGCCTTCTTTTAACAATTGGTCTGTCTCATTTATTTCCTTCCCGTCCCAATGGTTATCACCTTGTTTTAAGAAGGTTGCCAACTCATTTAAGATGGTTGAGAACTGCTCCTCGATTTCTCTTCGATAGCGCCTTAATTGCTTTTCTTCACTTGGCATATATAAGTTCATCAACAAAGCTACACCAACACCAATTAAAATTAGTAACAGTTCATTGAAAAAAATCGCCCACGAAAAAGCTTCAAGTACATATAAATGAAGCAAAATAACACAGCTCGTAATTAGACCTTCTTGAATCCGAAGCATGACGACTAATGGAATATATAACAACAACAAAACGCTTAAACTAAACGGATTATAACCAAGTAATTCAAAAATAGCTGCACTTAATAAAAGAGCGATCACACAGGCTAGAATTCGTGCCCATGATACGGCTAAGGAATGCTTTCTCGTGACAGAAATACAAAGTATCGTTATAATTGCCGCTGATGAATAAAAATCCAACCCTAAAAGACTTGCAATACCAATTGACAGACCCGCTCCTAAAGCCGTTTTTAATGTGCGATAACCAATTTTATAACGAGGCCATTTTTCTATATGTAGATTCACTTTCATTCTCCTATATGTTTCCGGCGTCTTTAGATTATTATTATACGTCTCCAAACTGATTAATTCTAGTTTGGTTTATAACTTTTATCAAGACTTCTTGAACTTTTAAGCTGTTACCTAGACTAAATTAGATTAGATCAAAAAAATGCCCGAACCCTCGAGCATTTTTGTTCTTATAATACTTTTTCTAAAAATTCCTTCGCCCTTGCAGACTGTGGATTTGTAAAAAATTGCTTTGGTTCGGCTTCTTCAACTAACAAACCATTATCTAAAAAGAGAACACGATCTGCTACTTCACGTGCAAAGCCCATTTCATGTGTGACGATCGCCATCGTCATTCCAGATTCAGCTAAATCTTTCATAACCTCTAATACTTCCTTGACCATTTCTGGATCAAGAGCAGAAGTCGGCTCATCAAATAACATAATTTCTGGTTCCATCGCAAGTGCACGCGCAATCGCAACACGTTGTTTTTGCCCACCTGATAAACGATTCGGATAGGCGTCCTTTTTCTCCAATAAACCGACTTTTGTTAAAAGTTCCTCTGCTTTTTTTGCAGCCTCCCCTTTAGAAAGCCCCTTTACCTTAATAGGAGCATACGTAATATTCTCTAATACCGTCATGTGAGGGAAAAGGTGAAAATGCTGAAAAACCATCCCGATTTGCTGGCGTACTTTCGAAATTTGGACTTTAGGATTAGTAATATCAATATCACCAACATTAACTTCTCCAGAGCTTGCCGTTTCCAACTTATTCAAACACCTTAAAAAGGTCGATTTTCCTGATCCAGATGGACCAATAATCGCGACGACATCCCCTTTATCAATCGAAGTGGAGATTCCTTTCAACACTTCATTTTTTCCAAATGATTTTTTTAATTGATTTACATTAATCACCGCGTTTTAATCTCCTTTCCAAAAGGCGACCAATAACGGTTAAGCCCATTACTAATAAATAATAGATAAGTCCAATAAATAACAGTGTTTCAAAATAACGATGTAGTTGCGCATTCACAATTTGAGCACGCCTCATTAAATCAGTTACCGCAATTGTAGAGACAATCGCTGACTCTTTTGTTAAGTTAATAAATTCATTAAATAACGCTGGTAAAATGTTCTTAAAAGCTTGTGGCAAAATAATATTAATCATCATTTGACGATTCGAAACGCCTAATGCCATTGCTGCTTCTTTTTGTCCTTTATCAACCGCTTCAATTCCCGCTCGAATAATTTCCGATACATATGCACTTGAATTCAATCCAAAAGCTAATACCCCTGCAACATAAGCAGAAATTGGGATTCCAAATTGAGGAGGGGCAAAATAAAATAAGGAAAGCTGTAAAATAAGTGGTGTCCCTCTAAAAATCGATGTATAAATATCCGCACTCCAACGAAGCAGTTTAAAACGACTTATTTTCATAACCGATAAAACAATCCCTAAAGCTAATCCAATAATTAAAGAGACTGAGACAAATTTTAGGGTGACCCATATCCCCTCGGTTATATAGGGGATATAGGGTACAATTTGACTAAAATCTAAATCCATAAAAAATATCCTTTCTTCTATCTGAAAGTGATAATGGATTATTCTTCATTACGGATCCACTCATTAATAAGCTCGTCCATTAGTCCACTTTCAATCATTTCATTTAATTTTTCATTAAACTCTTCTACTAATTCACTATCTTTGTTAAAAGCAATAGCATAACCTGTTTCCCCTTCAGTAACCACTTCAAACGAGGTGAATGTTTGCTGTTGCTTAAGATGCCCCTCTGCAACTGAATCTTCCATTAAAATCGCGTCAATTCGACCAGAGAGCAGTTCTTGTACAATTTCAGGAATTCGATTTAGTTGCATAACTTCAAAACCATATTCCTCAGAAAGCTCATCAGCCGCTTCTTCTTGAATCGAACCTAACTGAACTCCAACAGTTTTTCCTACTAAATCTTCTAAAGTTTCAATCCCGGAATCTTCTTGTATAACCATTAAGTTATGAGCATCATAATAATTATCTGAGAAATCAAGGTTTTCTTTACGCTCTTCTGTCGGCGTCATTGCTGATAATACAAAGTCTACGCGACCGTTCTGTAAGGCTGGTGGTAATGAATTAAAATCCATATCTTCAATTTTTAAATCATAACCTAGTTCTGAAGTAATATGTTTAGCAATATCAATATCAAAACCTATAATTTCATCAGAAGTGATGTCCACCGATTCAAATGGTGGATAATCAGCAGACGTTCCCATAACTAATGTCTCTGCTTCTGGAGTATCACCTGATGTTTCATCATTATTATTATCATCTGCTGTTCCACATGCTGCTAATAACCCTAAAGAAAGGACTGCTGTAAATCCTAAAGTTGACCATTTAAATCTTTTCATTTTTCCTGCCTCCACTAATTCAATTATATAATAAAATAAATATTTATACTCACTAATGCATAATAACACATTAATATTTTAATTTAAACTACTTTTTCAAAAAATGATTTCCAAAAATAATATTTAGAAAATTAAATTTATTATACC
>NZ_ALPT02000096.1 GCF_000292245.2 Alkalihalobacillus alcalophilus ATCC 27647 = CGMCC 1.3604
TCAGAATTATTCTAATTTTTTTAGTATATCTCGTTAACCCACAGTGTAATACACTGCGGTCAGTAGTTATAATGAATATAATAATGACTTGTTATAAATTTCATAAATGGAAAATTGGGGTAAGTGAATTTGAGGAAGTAAACCAAATCAAAGAGGTGAAAAAATGAAATATGAACAAGTACAATACTCTTCTCAACAAAGAGTATTAGACATATATAACCGATTATTGGCAGGAGAAAGTATTAATGTTTCTAATTTATCTGCTGAATATGGAAAGCATACTGAAACTATTAAAGAAGATATTAGGCATATAAGATTCGTTATTGAACAACAATATAATTCTATATTATACGATGCTAAAAATAATACGTACTCTATCGAAAAAAGCAATGATTTTTTAATGTCAGGAGACATTCTTATTTTATTGATACTGTTATACCAAAGTCGTTCATTAATTAAGGAAGAACGGATTTTAATAGAAGAGAAACTGATTAATCTCTTTACTTTAGAAGAAAGAAGAAAATTAAAAAAGTTTTTTAGGAGCTATAATTATCATTATTCACCTTCACAAAGAAACGAAATTAGGGGGAAAATAAACGATTTATTTCATGCTATTCTTGAGCAAAAGCAAATATTATTTTTGTACAGTAAAAATAATGGATTAAAAGAAAGAAAGGTAAAACCACTAACAATTAATTTTCATGATTATCAATTCTATCTGGTTGCTGAATTTGTAGGCAAGGAATACAAAACTCCAGTAAATTTTCGCATCGATAAAATTGAAAAAATAACAATATTAGAAGAAAGATTTGAAATTAATCATACTAATGATTTTTTTTAGCCAGGAAAGCATAGTAATCAGTCTTATAACATGTTTACTGGGGAGGAAGTTACAGTAAAGTTAAGGGTTGATAGTTCTATTGAAGAATATGTATATCGTGCATTCCCAACTGCCCAAAAAATAAATGTATATAAGGGTAAATATACCATATTTGATGTAAAAGTACTTGGAATGGACGGTATATTATTTTGGATATTAGGACAGCAAGATAGAGTCAAAGTTATTTCACCTGAAGAGTTAAGGAATAAAGTAAAGGACATTATTTTTAGAATGACAAAAATTTATAAGTAATTAAAAGAATTAAGTCGGGCAGTATTCCTACGAAAATAGAATGGAGTGAAACAAGTGCTAGAGTCTAGACTTTTAGAGCCTTTTACAAAAGCAAAATATCTAAGTGAGCAAAATTATCAAAGGTATGTCGCTATAATTAATTATTTATATATACAACATGAAATTTATTACTCGCCTCCTTCGTTACCGATAGATATATTTAACCATATTATAAGTAACGATAAATTGGGTGTGTTTAAAGAATATAATTTAACAAAGTTAGAGACTGATTTAAATGCATTAGAAGAGTGGGGAAATGTTATGTCTCACCCAGATACAGGACACGTAACTCGAATTGAAGATTTTAATAAAAGGAAATTAAGGTATCAATGTACAGAAGAAACAATAGAACTAGAAAGAATGATGGAAAAACTAAATAGTAAAATAAATATGGTAAGAGGTTCAATGGATTCAGGTCTTGTTAAGGCTTTAACTACTTTGTTGCTAGAATTGGAAGACTATACTGGTGAAGAGAAATACGTTAATTTGGAAGAACAAAAAGATGTTAGTAAGTTGTGGGAAGATATGTTTACTAGATTTGATAATCTAAGAAAGGAAACATCAGACTATCTTGGTGTCATCCATAGTAGAAACATTGAAGATGCGATGCAAAATAAAAAAATAAACGCATTTCGCATTAAATTTACTAACTATTTAACTGATTTTATCATTACGATACAAAGAAATATCCATATTATTGAAGATGTAATTAGTGTAATGGATAAGTCAAAAGCATTAGATTTGGTTATTGCAACTTTGATAAAAAAACAAAAAGAGAAACCTACCCTCGAAGATGACATGTCGGACGATGAATATCGTGAAATCTTCATGAACCAGTGGAAAGGGTTAGTAAGATGGTTTGTTCGAGATGATTTCAACGAAAGATATGTTGACTATTTACTAAAGCAAACAAATGATACAATAAGTCGTTTTACAAAATATTTACAGCAACTTAGCGAAAGAGAGTTACAGTCCAAAAATAGAAAGAAACAATTTTTACATGTAGCTGACCTTTTTGAAACAGAGGAGGGTTTTGACATTTGCCAAAAGGCTTTTGGAACGATTACTAATGTTGAAAAGCCACTTCATTTTCAGTCATCAAAAGTAAGGGAAGTAAATACAGAAGACACTCTTTATAATCATACCCCTGAAATAATATCTATTAAAGATGCAAAGGACAGGAATAAACCGATTAAAAAGAAAATGGCTGCAATTGAACTGTCAGATGAGGATAAAGATATTCAGGAACAACTAAAAAGAAGGAAAGAATATGAAGAACAAGAGTTGTCAGCTCTCATGAATTGCGGAATAGTTGAAATCAAGGAATTAGAAGAGGTAGAACCTTTCGTTAGAAATGCTTTATTAAATTGGATAAGTATGGCAGTAGGAAAAGAGAAAATGAAAGGAAAAACTGAGCAAGGTATTAAGTATGAAATAGAAAAACAGTCAGCTTCCTGGATAAGTATGAATTGTACAGATGGTACATTGAGAATGCCCGATTATGTCCTGTTTTTTGAGGTGTAAGAATGAATATATTCAATAAAGTAGATTTAGAGTATGACAAGAATAACCAAGTCAAGCCAGTTATTAAGGAATGCATTTATGAACTCTTTGAACGATTCTGGGTATTAAGGGAAAATGATGAAAAGTTATTTTATCAAATCAAAGACAATGAGCATGAGTTAAAACGGTTTTTTAGAGATACTTTTCGGTACAGACTGGTTTCTAATCATGAAATGATAAAGTTGGAAAAGATTCCGGTAAAACCACTTAGTTGGATGGGAGAAAAATATATTAATAGCGTACCAGTATTTAAAAGTGCAAAGGATTTCGCTTTTTTCTTTCGCATTTTAGCATTTTTAGAGGGTAAATCCGTAGACCAACAATTTACATTAAAAAATATATGTGATGCAATTAGTGCTTTTTCGCAAGAACAAGTAGTGTGGAAAGAAGGGATAGGTTATCAAAACAGGTTATCCTTAGTCCGTTTGTTGAAATACATGGTGAAAATGAGTTTGATTAAGGTTATAGACCAAGAAATAGAAGATTTTACTGGAAATGATAACCACGATGTACTTTTGGAAAGAACTCCACATAGTTCGTACTTTATGCGTATGTTTCCTCAAGAGGAAGTTGAAAATTGGAAGGGCTTACGAGATTTTTTGAGATATATGGAGCGAGAAAATCAAGAGATAGCTGATAGAAAACATCGATACTACCGAAGGTTGTTTTTGGAGCCAGTAGTCTATCATAACGAACTATCCGAGGAAGAAAGAGATTATATTAAAAAATTCTATGTCGGTGTAGAAAATACTATCTATCGTTATACCGATTTAACATATGAAAGGTATAAAAGTTCATCATTGGTAGTTAAAACAGACTATGTAAAAGGTGAAAAAATATATCCGGCAGATAACATGATTACGAAAATAGCTATTTTAATGGGGAATTACCTCTACACGAGACCACTAGCTTTTCCAAAAAATGAAAGAAATGAGATAGAGCTAATGGGGGAAGAAATCGCAACCGTTTTATCTAACTTGAGAAAAGAGTATAAAGGTAGTTGGACTAAAAAAATGAAGGACTACAAATTAGAAGAATTGCAGAAAGAAGTAATGTCAGAGCTCGTAATGTGGGGCTTTTTAGAAGAAAAAAGCGAAAACATTTATGTAATTAAAGAGGGAATATTTCGTTTTGTAGGCGATTATTTTAAAGATTAAAATAGGGGGCATTATAATGGGAGAAATAACAGAAAAGTGGACAATGCACAGAGCTGTACTATTTAACTATTGGTATTATCCGAATCAAGAACTATTGTTTAGCAATGGATGCGCGGTATTACGAGGTCATAATGGAAGTGGTAAATCTGTTACAACACAAAGTTTGATTACTGTATTGTTGGATGGAGACGTGCGAAGTCATAAGTTAGACCCGTTTGGAGGAAGAGAGCGTAAAATTACAGATACAGTGTTAGGTGAAAAAGGTTTAGTTGATATTGACCACCGTATTGGTTACATCGCTCTAGAATTTAAAAGAGGAAACACTAATATCTTTAAAACTATCGGAATGGGTGTAGAAGCTGACCGTAATAAAAAACAACCAAATGTTTGGTATTTTATTATTGACGGAAAACGTATTGGTGAAAAAGAAAGAGATTTAAAGTTATATGAAGAAGTAATGGATGAGGGTAAAGTAAAGAAACTGCCTAGAAACGAAAAAGAGCTACGTAATGTAATTGAAGCGAAATTACAGTGTGGAA
This sequence comes from Alkalihalobacillus alcalophilus ATCC 27647 = CGMCC 1.3604, assembly GCF_000292245.2. Lineage (GTDB taxonomy): Bacteria > Bacillota > Bacilli > Bacillales > Bacillaceae_D > Alkalihalobacillus > Alkalihalobacillus alcalophilus. Next base: position 4,431 of record NZ_ALPT02000096.1, read on the forward strand.
AAGTTTATTCAAATAGAGATGAGTATGCGGATAATGTGAACAAACATTTGTTTGGATTTGAATCCCTAGAAAGTTTTAAAGGATTAATTGATTTATTATTGCAGGCGCGAAGTCCTAAATTAAGTGACCAGAATAAACCCGAAGGTGTGGTTCAGGTATTAAATGATTCCTTGCCACAGTTAACAGGAGAAGAGTTGAGACCATTGACATCTTCTATTGAAGCCATTGATAGGATAGAAAAAGATTTAAGGGATTATCGTCAGGATTTAAAAGGGATAAATGCACTGCATGAAGTTTATGAAGAATATAACAAAATAACACTTGCTGAAAAAGCTGTTTCCTATTTAAAATCGACTGCGGATTACGAAGAAACCAAAAAGAAAATCACAGAATCAAAGAAAAATATCGAAAAATTCGAGAAAAGATTAGCTGTATTATCATTTGAATCTAAGAAACTAGACGATGAATTAAGTATTTTTCGAACGGAGAAGGCAAATCTGGGATTGGACGAAATAGAGGCTTTACAACAGAACAAGAATGATGAAGAAAAAAATCTTGTTGAAAATAAAAATAAATTAGCTGGCTTAGAAGAGAAAAAAGAAACGGCTGAGAAAGAATATCGAACGTATAAGCTTCAGTATGAGGAGAAGGAAAGCCAAAAGAAAACTCTAGATTGGAATATGAAAGGGTATCTAAGCGAATTAAAAAACCTTTCCGCTGACATACACTTTGAAGAACATGACCGTTTTTATAATCATTTTTTTCAGGAAAAGGATGGGAATAGTTATAGCTTCGCAACATGGAAAGATGTTTTTGATGGTTATAAACAATTCATTAAAATAACAAAGGAAAAACTGGATGCATACGAAGGTATGAAAAAAGAAGTCGAGGTACTTGATAATCAATTAGGTAATATTCGTATGGAAATCGATAAGTCTCAATCTATTATAGATAAAGAGGAAGAAAATCATGAAACAGAAGTTATTAAGCTGACGCATGAAATAGGGGCTTGGAGTCAAAGTTCTAAAACATTAAGTGTATCTGAAGATATTGTGGATGGCTTACAACGCAATCTAGAAGACGTTTTCGATTCAATGGAAAAAGAAGTGTATTTTTCAATACTTAAACTTCATTATGAGGGTTCTAAAAAAGAACATGAAAGGCAACTCATGAAGAAGGGTTACGCAATTGAATTATTAGCCTCTGAAATAGAAGATATAGAATCAAAGATACAAGATTGGAAAGGTAGAGAAGAAATAGAGCCGGAATTTGCAAAAAAAGAAAAAGTGATTGGGAAAAATTGTATCAAAATGGAATAGAATTTCGACCATTCTATGAAGTTTTTGAATACAAAGAAGGCATATCTGAAATAGATAAAATCAATATTCAAAGTGCTCTGCTTGAAGCAGGGATATTAAGTTCGGTAGTAGTTCCTAAAAACAGTACCCAAATAGCAAGTGAATATTCTTCTGTATTGATGTATGGACCGAAAAAAGAAGTGAACCTTGGTGAAGTATTAATAGCGGCAGGAGGTTTTGAGCAGTATAACGAAATACTGGATGGAATATCATTCGAAAAAAATACAGATGGTTATGTACTTTCAGATGGTAGTTACCACAATGCTTTTGTCGAAGGTAAGTCTTCAGTATTCGAGGATAATATCTATATTGGTAAAGCCTCTAGAGAAGCCGTAAGAAGGAAGAAAATCGAAGAATTAGAACAAATATATCTAGAAAAAGTTTTCGAAAAGGAAAAAGTTGAAAAGGAAATCTCTGATATTGAAATGGCGGACAGAAATTTAGATAACGAATATCAAGCATTTCCTTCATTAGAGAATTTGGAAGTAATTATAAAGGATATAAAAAACGAAGTGAATAGAATTAAAGAAGTGTTAGAACCGGAAGAAAAGTCGGTTTCTAGTCAAATAACAGGCAAAAGTTCAGAAATGAAGCTTATGATGACAGAAATAAAAAAACAGATGAATTTTACAGAATTGTCACTTACATTAGACTCATTTGTTGTTGAATTAAAAAACTTAGATGATTATTCTGATTGTTTAAGTGATTTGGAGAGCAGTTATAAAGAAAGAAATTCAATAGGTGAAGTAGCTTCAACCAAGTTGAATTTAGTGAATGCGAAAGAAGAAGAAGCAAATTATTATCACTCTGAAATAAAGGATATCGAGGGGAAGATTTCAACATTTGAAAAGAAAATAGAGAACTTCGACAAAAGACTTCGAGACATTGATTCTGATAATATCTTGGAAAGAGTGAATGAGCTTACCTACCAAATAAACACTGCTATTCCTGAAAAAAAAGAAAATATATTCCGAGAAGAAGAACAAGTGAAAAATAAAAAACAAGGTGCGGAAGAATATATCCGAATTAACGAATCAAATAAACTCCCGTTTCAATTAAAAATTCAAGAATCATGGGAAGGTGCATTTGGAGAACATGTTAAGTTAGGATTTATTACGATTGAAAATGGTTTGGCATTGTTGGATTTGGCTCAATTTATCAAGAAAGAATACGGGCAACTGATTGATAAAAAAAGAGAAAATGTTGAAAAAATAAAAAATCGATTAGACAAAGTATATAAAGACCAAAGTGTAGTCTTGCCGATGCATTACGACCCTGATATGAAACCTGTAAAATCGGATTATTTCCCAACAATTGAAGGGGAGGGTGAAGACCAGGTTCTGTTAAATCTAATGTCCGAACAGATGACGCGTCTTGTTGTCACTTTGGAAGTAGATAATCATCGTGTTTCTCCTTCTGGAGCTGTGAAATTATTAAAGGATAAGATAGAAGATTTAGAAGTCAACGCTGCTGAAAAGGATAGAGAATTATATCAAGAAATTCTTATCAATACACTGGGGGAAAGCATTCGAAGAAAGATAAATTACGTAGAGCAATGGGAAAAAGAAATGAACAAGTTTATGGAACATGAAAACTTAATTAAATTCCGTATTAAATGGGTTCCGAAAACAGTCGAAGAGGATAAAAGAGATGAAGAATTAAATACACAGCAATTAGTTAAAGCTTTAAAAAAAGACAGTAGATGGATTGACATTGACCAAATTGGTAAACACTTTCGCTCTAAAATCAAAGAAGCCAAAAGGAAAGTCGAAAATGACAATGAGGTAAATTTACAAAAAGTTATGCGTGAAGTATTGGACTACCGAACATGGTTTGATTTTGAGATTTATTTCACAAAAAAGGGAGATAAGGAACGAAGATTGAATAGGAACTCTTACGGGGAACTAAGTGGAGGACAACGAGTATTAGCAATGGTGACACCAGTGTTGGCAGCTCTTTACGCAAAGTATTTAGAAGGTCGTGAAGATGCACCTAAAATCTTTACTTTAGATGAAGCTTTCTCAAGGGTAGACGAAGAAAATATTAACGTGATGTTTAATTATATTTATAAACTTGGCTTTAACTATATCTTAAACTCACAATCTTTATGGGGATGTTTCGAATCTGTACCTTCTTTAAGCATCTACGAATTATCAAGACCGGAAAATAGACCTAGTGTAACGGTTCTCTCATATTTCTGGAATGGAAATAGAAGAAAAAGGGTTGAGGAGAACGAGTTAAAAGAGTTAATTGAAGGAAATGAGGTAGACGGTTATGTCTCAACAACTTGATAAAGTAATTCAAATTTTCAAAGAGGAAAAGGGCTTTCAACGCCTTTTTTCTCTATTTTACGAAAAGTACAGGAGTTATGAACGCATAGAGAAAGGTATAAGTATATCAATCGAAAATCCAACAAAGGATGAAAAAAATGCTATAGGGGGATTAATGGGATTAGATTACTCGAAAAAGAGTGAAATCAAAATAACAGCATCTAAGTTTGAAAAAGCACTGAAAAACACTGTATTCGAAAAAGCTATTTCAGATATTACCCTTCAAGAAATAGTTCAAGCATACTTTGGTGAAGAGTTAATTAGTAAGAAGAAAGAGCATAATATTTTTGTTGAAGAAAGGGATACGTTTTTTCTAAGTTATACATTATTACCTCATTCAGAATTAATGAAAAAAGTAATTCAATGGTTAAGTAAAGAAGAAAACAAAAATAATAGATATTACTATCTTTATAAACAAGATAGAATGGAACTTCAAAGAATAATGGATGATATATCAACGTTACTTTCCATGTTCCCGTTGCAAGAGCCAATTTATTTACCTATATTCTCTTCGATGGTAACAAAGAATCCACACTCTTTCGACATGGATAAAGACAGAGGGAAAATTTTGCTTTATACACTACAGGTGTTGGAAGAGATTGAATATGGGAAACAAATATCAAATAAGCAAGATGCTGAAGAAATAAGCGCTTTATTATTTAAGTACAACATATTACGAGATGATTTGTTTAATTATGTAACGGTTTATAATGTGTTAGGAAGAAAACAAGATGGTGAAGAAAGTAAATTATTAAAAGGTCTACAAGACGAGCAGTCAGTAATCAATCTCCCTTTGAGAGAAGTAATGGACTTAAGCGAAATTACTGCTAGTAATAATAAAATCTTCATGGTTGAAAATTCATCTGTGGCATCCTATCTCATTTCTGAAACCAAAAAGACGGGCATCAATGTTTCCATCGTGTCTGGCAATGGGATGCTAAATATCGCAACACTTCGTTTTCTTGATATTTTTGTTGAGAGTGGAGGACTGGTATACTATGCGGGAGATTTTGACCCTGAAGGATTAATGATTGCACAAAAATTATTACAACGCTATGATTCCGCCATGAAACTATGGAGTATGGGAACAGTTGATTATGGCTTAGCTTTATCTAACGAATACATAACAGCAAGTAGTCTATCTAAGTTAATAAATAGTGTAAAACATCCAAGCTTAATGGAATTAAAAGATGAAATATTAAAACAAAAAAAAGCCGGCTTCTCAGAAAATTTATTATCAAAACTTCTTAAAGGGCTAGAAATCGGGTAGAAATATATTTTCATATAATGGTATATAGATATTTATAGTATTTTAATTTCCACTACTCAATTAATCATTGATATTAGCGAATTAATTGTAACGAAGAAAGTGGTATGATAGAAAAAGAAATTGTATAATGCTTTAACTTCCAATGACACCGGGCAACATTGTTAAAGGTGGTGATGTAATGTTGAAGGTGTTATCCAATAACTTCCAATCCATTAAGCGAAACATGACCATTGACTGGAGTATTCGTAAATGCGTTATAGCTAAATGAGGATATCTGTCAAACACTTATAAAGAAGTATTAAATCTACTGGATATGCAAGAGCTTACCATAGATACAGTAATGGCAAACAGAACTAATAGCAGAGAATAAAGTCGTTAGACTTTCACGATGAATCAGTACTATATATGTAAACTATTATTTAAGGCAGAAGTATTCGAGAAATTTTGCTTTACTGTAGTTAATTTAATTCGAAGTATAAGCAACAAATAATAATAAGGGGGAAATTTCAGTGGAATATTTTAATATAATAGCTAGCATAGCATCTATATTATCATTAATTATCGCCTTAATTACTTTGAATAAGGTGGTTAACATTTATAATAATTTATTTATTGATAAGAGTAGAAAAACAGACAATTCGAACCATTCATCCCAAAACATCAAAACACGTGATAACACCAATACTACTATTAATCAGGTTGGGAGGGATAAGAAGTGAAGTCATTTTTACGACGGCTTTTCGATAAAAATGGGGGAGGTTATCCTGTACAAATTATTGAAACTAGGGATAACCAAAAAACTACTATTACTCAAAATCAGTATAATATTATGACTGAAAGTAAAGAAGGTTCAGCTTTAATTAGAACATTAATTGAACAAAGTGGTAGTGCGAATGAGACTCCATCAAAAGAGTTAATATCAAAACTATTAGATGAAACCATTAAAAATATTAAAAGTTTCATTAATGCAGGTAACATAAATGAAGCTTTAAAGTTAATAAATGGCTTGGTTTCATCTTCAGGTTTTAATTTACTTCCTACTGAAGAACAATCACAAATACTATATTACTCAGGCGTTATAAACTTAGATAGAGAAAATATTGAAGGTGCTCGTAATGATGCAAATAGTATATTGGTTTTAGAAGGGCAGGTAAAAAAAGGATATGAATTAGAATTAAAAATTGCTGCTATGACTGGTGAAAGAAGAGATTTCGAGTTGGTTTTAGGAAAGCTTTGTGCAATTGGATTGACTAATGAAGAATTTTTAGAGCAACAGATTTTTTTCGAGGTGTCAATTGGAAATTTTGAGGAAGCAATTAAGATAGGCACAGTAGAAGATAATAAAATTGATAAAATGCTTATTAACAGAAAAAACGCTCTTTATTATTTGGGAATAGCATTTTTGAACACCTCACACTTTAAGGTTGCCTATGAACTTATTTCTAAATCTATTGAAAAGGAGAATTCAAATTATAAGCAATACTTAATAATTCTTGCAGAGATACTTCCTTGTATTAACAAGCCTATTAAATTTTCAAGCTCAAGTAATGGATTTGAACATCCTAAAAAAGATTTACTAAATGTTAAGCTAGTAGAACTTCTTAAGTTGAGAGAATATGCTGAAAAAAAGAGCATTGAATTTCAAGTCGATTATTGGGGATATGTCTTAACTCTTAAACTATTTGTTAACCCTCAAGAAATACTAACTGATATTAGTGAATTACCGGAGGAGATTAAAAACAAAGAACCGGTTAGGTTAATGCTCGCGGAGTATTATTTCGTCTTAAAATCTTACGATGAAGCAATACACATCTATGAAGAGTTATATGGAAATACTAAGAATAGGAATATCCTTGAGAAGATAATTGTGTGTCTATATGAAAAAGAAGACTATAAGGGGATAGTCTCTCTCATTGAAAATACAAAAGCGATTACGGTAGAAACAGCATATTCCGACATAGTTACCCTATATATTATTGCATATAAAAAGGTAAGTGAATATGATAACTTGATAGAAAAAATAAATGAACTTGAAAATATCTACAAAAATGAATCTTTATTCTACAATATTGCTGCAAGGGTAGTACATGGGGAGGATAAAGAATTAGGAGTCAGGTACTTATCTAAAGCTTTAGAAAAAGTAGATGAAAACGTGACAACGGATGAAATATTTATTATCTCTGAGACATGTAAAATCATGCAGCGTTTAGATTTTGGAATTGAACTACTACAAGCAATTAATACAGACACAACCTCGTTAAAAATTGAATTAGCCAAGTTTTTAGTTGATACTCAAGATGCAACAAACATAGAAAAAGCTAATAGGATTTTAGAAGAAATCCCTGAAAATGAAATAAATTCAAATGTTCTAGACTTGCGTGCTCATATAAATTTATACAATGATAATTATAAGGAAGCGCTGAATATATTAACAGTATTATATCAAGAAGTGCCAAATGATTATACAGCATACTTAATTATTTTGTCGAAGCTAAACATAAATGATGATAGTAATGCTGAATTATATGTTCGCCACCTTTTACGTAGTGAAAATCCAGTCTTTTTGATGATGGGTGCATTTGCACAAAAAGTATTATTAAGTGAAATTAATGCAGGGGTTAAGAACGCATATAAGTCTTTAGCTATTTTAAAAGATAAATATGTTGAACAAATATACTTTCAGTACATCGCATTCTTTTTACCTTTTGCTGGTGAAACATTGGAGGGTGTTTCCATACCAAAAGAAAAAGTTGATATAGACTGTGTTGTCAAAATTGTTGATAACGATGGTGAGAGTAGGTTTATCTGTATAGAAAAGGGAGGTTTAGATGGAGAATACTACTTAAACTGTGAGCGTTATAATGAGAATTCAGAGATAGCGCTTCTATTATTAGGGATGAAAAAGGGCGAAAAAGTTTGTATTTGCGATAGTAATTATACTATTGAAGAAATATTTGATAAGTATTTCTATGTTTATCAACATTGTGCTCAAAAGCATTTTGAGATAAATCCTGAATCAAAGGGTTTACGTCAGTTTTCGTTTGATAAAGACGACCCTTACCAACTTATAGAAAAGATGGTACCTATCCTTTCTGAGAATTACGAGAAAAAGAAGAGGATAATTGAACAAGTTCAGAGAGCCCAATTACCGTTAAGTAGTGTAAGCAATCAAGATTATTCACTTATGTTTGATGTGATTCATCATTTTTATTGGAGTAAAGACGAAATTTTCAATTCAGGAAAACCTATACCAAGGCAACTTGGTGAAAGCGATAGAATAGTAATAGATTTAACAACTTTAGTATTTTTGAAGGTTATCGATAAGTTGGAGGTACTTGATATATTTAAGGACCGAATTCATATTACGCAATCTACGTATAATGTTATCGAGCAGTCTTTCAATAAATCAAGGGAAACAGAAAATACTGTTGGCACTATGTATCTTGAAGAAGGTTTACATCCAAGAATCAACAGAATTACACCTGAAGACCATAAGAGGAACATGGAATTATGGAGAGATATACTTTTAGCGGTGAGAACATTTAATATTTGCGATGAGTTAGATGTACCAGATTTAATACCCGCCAGATTGAATGTTGATATAGAGCCAATTGTTTTGGCGCATAAACTTAATGGAGTTTTTATATCTGAAGATTTGTTTATAAAAAATTTAAAACAGTATATGTACCCTGGGTCACTATGTACTAATGTAATGTCATTATTAGATAGTTATTACAATGTTAACAAGGACAAATATTGTGAATATCTAGATTTACTGTTAGAACTAAGCAAGAATAAGTATTATTCTATTTGTACACCAAACAATTTAGTTAATATACTTAAGGAATGTATCTTAAAGCAGCAAATACTTTTAGCTGAAGGTACTCCTTCTAATAAATTTATATTAACAATAAAAAACCTATTAAGTGATAAGCGCTTTGTAAGAGTACACCTATCTATTATACGAGATATTATTCACATGCTTTACGACATGAGGATTGATATAAAGGCAATAACATTATTGGAAATGTTAATAAAAGAGGTGAAAGTAGCATCTACAATGTTTAATGTGGATACTTTATTAATTACATTTATTCTAGAACCTTGTGGGTTAGACGTAATCAAAGAAGAATTTATAAATAGTATTTATAAAAGAGTTTGATATTTAAGTTTTTTCCTCTGTACAAGTTCTGTAATTAGCGGTGAAAAACGATTTTTCAAAAAAACTAGGATGGATAATCCTAGTTTTTTATTTAACTTCAATAAAAAAATCATTCTGGAGGTATTGTCGTTTTAGAATTATACATAACGTTTTGCATATTAGTTATTACTTCTTTAAAAGTGGTCCAATTTACCCCGACTTCTTTTATATTTTCATAATTATCATTTATATAAGGAGCGCTCCACATTAATATACGCATTCGTTGTTCTTGTAAATATTGCTTTAAATGTTTAGTATAAAAAACATTTAATGAATTGAATTCATTATTTGATTTAAAGAAAACTTCTTCTAAAAGCTCTCCAGAGTCAGATAAATTGACAATTAATCCCCAACTAATAAAATCACCTTCGTTATTTATTGAATTTCCAATTAAAAATGGAATATTAGATTCAAAAGTTAAAACAACTTCTAAAGAGTGCGTATCTAAACAATAAAATTTTGGATAGTTACTATAATGCAGCTCTTATTGGAAAAAAAGTGAAAAATTCCATTAGTGGTTTAGGAATATATTCTATTAGCGAACAATCTGATATTTCATTTTATGTGATGTATGTTTGTTCAGCTAAGGTTGCTGGTTCGGTAGATATTACACCCAAGAAATTAAGTATAATTCAGGTGGAGGAGTTTACTGAAGAGAACATTAAAAGATGTGCCGAATATGTTCATGAAAAATATCAAACACTAGGCGGAAATAATACAGTGGCAAAAGGAACGAATTTAATTGATGCAATCTTACAGGATGAATTTATAAAAAAGTCATTTAGCTAACATTCTGATAGAAATTTAGTTAAATTTCAACCTCACTTCATCACGGGGAATCATATCATAAGTAATTGTGAATTTATGTACTTAAAGTAACGGGTGCTAGTAAAA
>NZ_ALPT02000097.1 GCF_000292245.2 Alkalihalobacillus alcalophilus ATCC 27647 = CGMCC 1.3604
CCCATTTAACAGGTAAAGGATTTGGATACGATTTTTGCTCGTTCATCTTTTCATATATCCAGAAACAGAAAGCTTCTCAAACTAGATTACGATTAACCGTTGCTACTTTTAACCAAAGAGCGATTCGTTTGTATAAAAAGTTAGGTTTTATAAAAGATAGACAGTTTTATCACCACCAAATTGATTTTATGACCATGGTCAAACCAATTGAAAAAGAGTCTGTCATCGTTTATTTTAATGGGAAGGAGATCATTTTATAACGCAAAATCTTATTTCTTAACTTTTTTTCCTTCAAGCCTATGATTAATCACTTATCTATTATATTTCCGTTTACTTTTTCAAAACGAAGCACTAGAAACTCGTCAAAAAATTGAGGAACATCTATTACTATGGCATAAAAAACTGCAATAACCATTAAATGATTAAATAGATATTGCAGTAATACTTTCTGTTACTAATTCTTTGCACAAAACGCGTCAATAAAAGTTCGATACGAGTCAATAAAATGGTTAGGAAGTTGGCTAATTGGGAAAAATTGAACGTCTAGCGATTCTGCTGGATCAACACTTAAATCTCCACTATATTCATATGTATAATAAACAGCCGTAACTGAGTAAAGCTCATCCCCATTTGGCACTTTTAAATAATATTCTTTTCCAGAAAAGACTTCTACTAAAGTTAAATCGCCTAAGTATAAGCCTGTCTCCTCCTTCACTTCTCGCTTTGCCGTTTCTTCCATACTTTCCCCAAGCTCCATAATTCCACCAGGTAATCCCCAGCGACTATCAAGGCGTTGCTGCAGTAAGATTTCTTTTTGTTCATTTAAAATAATCACAACCGCTCCTGGAAGGATTAATGGACGGTGCCCGACTAGTTTTCTTAATTCTTTTACATAACTCATGATTGAATCCCCTTTTATTCTAGTATCCGCTCTAGTTGATCGTAGTGATATGTAAGCCAAACCATTTCTTCGTAAAATCTCTGTGCTGGTTTAGAAGTTAGCTCTTGTTTATCTGTAATCCACCATGTACTTTCCATATACAAGAGAAGTCTGAGTGATTGGATTAATTGTGTCTTGCTGAGTTGATGGTATTTGTTATAACCATCAATAAAAGTATCGATTAACTCTGTCTGTAACTCTCCCTCCAATAATGTTGCCGAGATAATCATTCTGGCGACATCAAGTAATGGATAATCATATTTTAGCCGATCAAAATCAAGAATCGCTGCTACCTTACTCTCATTAAATAGTACATTATCAAGCCATAAGTCGCGATGGGCCCAGCCAGCGTCGATTTCACTTGTTTCAGTGAGAGCGATCTTTTTCGTTAAAGCTATTTGCATTTCAATTAAATCAAACAATGTTTTATCAAGCGTTTGTTCCTTTTTTTGTTGCCAAAAATGAATTCTCACATCCTTTGGTGGTATGTTGAATGCAGGAACCAAAACTGATGATTTTTCCCCATTTAACCATTTATGCATTTTCCCAGTTTGCAAGCCTAAATCATAGATTTGTCCTGCACTCACATGACCAGCGGAAATGATATCTCCCTCCACATAATCCATTATTACAAAAAGCTCGCCATCGTTAGACTTCAGTATGACTTCTTCTCCGACATTTAATAATTTAGGCGTTGGAAAACCTTCATCAGATAGTCGGATTTGTCGTTTCAAAGCATCCTGTAATTCATGCCAATCATATTTCGCCAACCGCTTTTGATTATACTGTTTCACGAGAAAAGTGCCGTTCGTTGTCTCCACCTTCCACTTTAAGTTTAAATACCCTCGTTTGATCGACTTTACCCCTACTACTTCCCACAAAAATTCTTCCTTACATTTTATTAAAATATCTTCTAATATCGCTTCTTCCTTCAATAGTCAGTTCACCTTAACTTCCCTTCATCACATAAGCAACGATTAATCCAATCAAAATTAAGACTATAAGAACTAAAAATCCTTTCCAACCAAAACTACCAGTAAGATCGGCTAAGCTTCCACTATTGGCACGATTGAAAGAATCCCCTAAATTTCCGGTCGGATTTCGCTTTAGTTCTTCTTGCCTTAAGCGTTCTCTTCTTTCTGCAGGTGTTTCGTGATTCTTTGTCATTTTAATCACTCCTACCCTTCTAGAGTTTAGATTCCTTACCCTATATTATGTTTAAATGATTGATATATATCACCTATTAACCCTTTTGTTTGATGAACACCTAAGTCTGTGTTTGTCATAATAACAAAGCCTTTTTCTAAAGAAGGATAATAAATGAGCATCGATTGAAAACCGACTCCCCAACCTAAAGAGGAGATTTCAAGTTGCTCATTTTCTCTATCTAAAAATAACCCTAATCCTGCATATGGATGCTCTTCTGTTGTTTGAAGCAACTCATTGAGCGTGTGAACACTTATTCCTAAGCGGCTCTCGCCTTGTAACGTTTGATTCCATTCCAGCATTAATTTAGTCAAATCGGCTGACGTCGACCATAGTCCGGACGCGGCATGGAATGGATAAATCGTTTCTTCCTTCAAATAAACCTTTCCGTTTTTATGATGTCCGTACGTTGCAAGTTCCGGTACAGTCAAGATTTCCTGCCAATTGTATGTACTGTTTTTTATATTTAATGGTTGAAAAATATGCTCGTCCATTAGTCGTTCAAATGTTTGACCAGTGGTTTTCTCAAGCACATATTGAATAAGACAATATCCGGCATCCGAGTAAGTGAACTGATTTGCTTTTGATTGAATCAAAAGATTTTCCTGCATATAACTCGTTCTACCGGTTAAAACTTCCTCCATAGTTGGGAAACCGTCAGTACTTAAAGGCGAAAAACTTTTTTCTGGATCTTGAACTCCTGCCTGGTGCCGGAGTAATTGTCTTAAAGTCATGGTATGTTGAACAGGATGGCTAGTGTTGATAAATCCAGCTTGAACAAACTCATCACTTAAATCCTTATCCAAATCGACTTTTTTCTCATGAGCAAGTTTGATGATTAAAAAGGCGGTTACTAACTTGCTAATCGAACAAGCATTAAATAAAGTATCTTCCTTGATTAATTCAGTTGCTTCCTTTCTTTTCTTGCCACAGCAAATCACTTCGCTTTTTTCACGATCAATCGTTGCTAAACTAAGCCCGACTACACCATACGCTTTCATTTTCTTCTTAAGGTCCATCTGAATCATCGAACACACCCCTTATATGTTTAGTTTACCACAAAAGCGAATGTACGTTCCTATAATGTCAGATCATTTAACGAAATATTTTGATTATATTTCAACTTCTCCTTTTATAGGGAAATCAAAAAGAATCGTATTGATTAAATCAGCTTCAGTCCCAATTACTTGCTTCACTTCTTTCAGATGGTAAAAAGTACTCGTCTTATCAAAGTCGTTGTGACGGTCATCGCTCGCATAAAGATAAACAGGTACCTCTGCTCCTAAGGCGATACCTAGTTCGATATGACTTCCTTTGCCACCAGGTAAAAGCACGACAAGAAAATCAGCCCTCTTGACCGCTTTCATTTCTTCCTCACCTATCTTCCTTAACTGCTCATACGAAGCTACTCGTTCATTTTGTGTCCAATCATATGTATGGATAAAACCTAATTGCTTTAACTGTCTACTTATTTTTTGTACAATCCCTTTATTAGCAAAGCTTGAAGCAATGTAAAAATTTATCATTTTTTTGCCTCCTATTCTAGTTGAGTTTTTCCTATTAAAATACTAATCCTTACCTCATTACTTTCAAAGTCTCGTAATGAACCTCAAACAACACTTGTTCTTGTTCGTCTAATACGGTACTACTGACAGTCTCGATAATTTCTGTTGCTTTTTCTTCTGTAAACTCTTCCATTGTAATTAACCTAATTTCATCACGTAATCCATCTCGCCATCTTTTCCGTACTAATTCATCAAAATATTGGCTCATATGAAAAGAAGCTAATTTTAAATTACTCTGTGTTTGACGAAATTCTGCGTAATAATCACTCATCGTTTCTTTGTTAGCTGGGTAAAAGGTAATGGGAATGACAAGTTCAACCCATTCGTTATCTGACGTTTTAAACCTCCATTTATACGAATCGGTCATGCCTGTGTTGGAATAAATAAACAGGTCTTTATCCGTTGTCCAGACGCCTTTTCCGGCATTAGATTCAGCGTATCCACCGTCCCCATCTATCACCACATCAAATTCTTCTAAATTGACCACATCGTAGAAGGACTGAATAAAATATTGACTCGTAAAGATTAAACAAATGAAAAAAACACCACTCAAAAACATTGGAAATTTCCACTTGATTTTTTTCTCTATGACTGTGAGTGTAGCACTCCAAAATAAAACAATTATACTAACCTTTATAATGTAAAAGATAATGATAGCCCAATCCGGCAATATAAAAGTCATTTCTGCCCTCCTTCTTAAAATGATGGTTTATCCAAATAAGATGGTGAATAATGTTAACTGTTCATCTAGCTCATCAATAAAGTTTAAATTGAGCACTTTTTATTTCCTCACTTAATTTAATAGTTTCAAAGATTCAATAACTTAATTGATCAAGTTTTACACCTAAATAACCACCAAGCTCTATTTTTGACGAATCTTTCAAATGGCTCCACCTATAATGATAAATCCATCCATTGTCTTCATCATCACTTTTCACTCGTACAGTAAAAATATCTTTCGTATGATTTTGAACAGTCAAATGATAATAATGCCTTATTATCTCAGCCTTTTTTTGTTTTATAATGTATGAATATTCGCCAAGATACTCTTTTTCAAGGTTGAATCAACTTCATTCACTTGCCTCGATTTCTTGATATTCTTTTTTCTTTTTAAACTCTGCTTTGGCAAATGGGCAGAGTGGGATGATTTTTTTATTTTGTTTTTTCATTTCAGTAACGACAGAGGCGACAAGCTCGGAGGCGATGTTTTCCCCGCGCCTAGATTCATTCACAAATGTGTGGTCGATAGTCACTTTCCCTTCATCTGTAGCCGTGTAAATTACCTCGCCTATCATTCCTCCATTTTCATTATTGATAAAATGCCGGTTCGCTTCTTTTTGAATATCCACTACCAATCACCCTTAATATAGATTTTAATTTCAATGAATCGCAATGATTAGTGTAGACATTCGCTCAATTATTATCCGTATTTATTTTTACTGGTGCACATAATTATCTCAATCCTAGTCGCACCCTTGATTTCATTCAATGACCTTTCTTTAAATTTCTTTTTCCATCATAATATTTGTAACCTGATAGTTTAATTCCTCATATATTTGACCAGCTCTTTTGTTATGGCCAAATACATGGAGACCTATCTTTTTTAACCCGATTTTTTTACTTTCGCTTTCAATCAACCGCATTGCTTCTTTCCCATAACCTAGTCCACGAACGGCTTCCTCAATGAAAAAATCATATATAAAACCTTTCTCATCATTCACTTTCCCTAACCAAATAAAGCCTATTTGGTTCTGGTTTTTCATAATTGAAAATACATAATGATTTTCTGTATTTTCACGGTAAGGTAATAATTGATTAAGTGCATCAATCGCTCTTTGCTGTGCATTATCCTCTCTCCAATTCCCTGAACGCACTTTTTCCTTCGCATATTCTTTTGTACTAATCGCAAAAAAGGCATCAAATTGTTCTGCCGTCATTTTCTCTAAAGATAGCAACATTTATTCACTTCCTTTTAACTTTTTAACCTTGGCTTTAAATTCTTATTATATGTTTCCCAATCCTCTAGCAACGCCCAGGTGATCGCTGGGTTTTCTCGATTGGCTTTCATTGTCCCTACATAGACATGTTCATTTTCTTGTTCGTTCCGATAATGATCGATGATTTCTTTTGTCGTAGCCGTCACACTCGCATTCTCAATCTCTTCCTGGTTTAGCCAACTTAATTCCCCTTCATCACTTTCCAATAATGGACGGGCTTTTGGTACATGACCAAAAAAGACATACTGCATTCGAATTTCCTCAATTCCCTTCATTCTTAACACAATATATTTTAAAGTTAGATGATGAATATTCTCTTCTGTTAAACCCGTTTCTTCCTTTAGCTCCCGTAAACAAGCCACTTTCGGTTCATTCATTTCTGTTATTTCTATATGACCACCAACCGGAACCAACATACCTGGTAGAAAAGCTGACTTCTCCTTCTTTTGTAAAAATAAAATTTGCTCCTCTTCATTTATTAAAAAAGCGACAGCCATTTGCCGTAACCTCATTTAGCTACCTCCGTAGAATACTTCGATATTTTCTCAAGATTAGATATTTTCTAATATTTTACCATATAATGAAATTTGGAACAGTTAATAAAATAAAAAGCAAACCTACTACATATTCAGGTTTGCCTTTTGCTCTTAATATTAAATATACAAGACCATTAATTCCTCATCAAAGTACTGTTCTTTAAATTTTAAGGCGTTCCGCTCCACACCATAGACTTCAAATCCTATCGTCTTATATAAACTCTTGGCTGCCCTATTTTCTGAAACAACGGTCAAATTAATTTGTTCCAAACCAGTCACGTTTTTTGCCACTTTTATTAACTCAAGCAAAATCGCCTTACCTATTCCCTGACCTCGTTTTTCTGGTAAAACAAACATTCCAAAAACATTTCCTTTGTGGACCGTCTTAAAGTTACTTTCACGTACAAAACTCACAATACTAACTAATAAATTCTTGTCAAAAGCTCCCAGCACAAATTTATCCTCAGTTGGCTTTAACCGCTTTTCTATCAACTCTATCTTGAATTCTTTTTCTCGCTCATAAGTTGAACCAAATTCTTCCGGATTGATCAATAATGCCTTCAATCGTAACTCCTGGTACAACTGTGCATCCATTTCATTTAAAATCCGTATGTTCATCCGCTTCCCCCTGTGTGAAAAAATCTATTTACCAATGACCATAAAACATTATTCTCTCCATTATCGCTACAATTAAAGTAGTCATCACATTTACTGAAATGACTACACCTAAAAGAAACCTCCTGCTTTTACTATAGTTTTTCAAAAGAAAATAAATGATCGGTACTTCTATACATAACGTTAAAAATAAGTAACCAGTCAAAACAATATAATAGGGTCCTGCCGCAAAAGCATCATACCAAGCATAGGCCCACCCTCCAGAAACGGCTTGAAACTCAATCGCTCTAAATATGTAAGGAAAAAGAAAGGAGACGATATTTGCTAACGTAATTATTAATGCTGCAATCACTTTTATAGAATAGTTTTTAACTAATTTGCCTAAAAACAAAATGCTTATTATTTCAAAACAAAGTGTCAAGATAATCGCCAATGGTAACATTTCTTTCGGGCTTGAAGTGAGCCATTGCCAAGAAGAATTAGCATATCCAGTCGAATGAAACATAAAAATAAAAAGAATTAAAGAGAGCGCGGCTTTAATGAATTGATTTTTCAAATATAATTCTCCCACCTAAATAAGATTTATTAATCTAAAATTCTCCAAACAATACAAGAACTCCTTTAATGAAACTGCCAATTAATCAAGAAGCTTATTTTGATTTTATCTTTAAAAAACAGTATGATAGTTTTTGATATTCATCTTTGACTATCATTATTCTTAATCTGTTTTGAAAATAGTTTCATTTAGAGGAGAGTCAACATGCGTAATATAATTGTTTATGGACATGCTATTTTATTTTTACTATCTATCATTCCGGCTATGCTTTGGTTAAAAACACAAGATCCGGAAGTTCGGTACAAAAAAACAAATCAATTTGCCAAAAAGTTAGCGAAAAATACATTACGATTAGCTGGGACAAAAGTGAATGTAGAAGGCCTTGAACACATAAAGGATGATGAACACTACTTGTACATTTCCAACCATCAAGGGAATTTTGACATTCCTTTGTTGCTTGCCCATATAAATAAAGATTTATCGTTCATTGCTAAAAAATCGCTCGAAAAAGTGCCTTTATTCGGCCAATGGATGACGAATAAAATGTGTATTTTTATCAACCGTGAAAACCCCCGCGATGCCGTTCGACAATTAGCTAAGGCCGGTGAAATGGTAAAAGACGGTAAACCAGTTTCTATTTTTCCTGAAGGACATCGAAGCAAAGGTGATTCAATGGGTGATTTCGGGAATTCGGGCTCAAGAATTGCCAAAAAAGCAGGCGTTAAAATTCTGCCGATTACCATAAACGGCTCTTATCGAATCATGGAAGAGTTGAACGGAAAATTCCAACCTACCGATGTAACTCTAGTTGTCCATGAACCTATTGATCCTGTCGAGTTCAGTTCATTGTCCGAATTAAACATCGCCGTAGAAGAAACCATTCAATCTGCCTTACCTAAATAAATCATAAAAAGTAGATGAGGAACCAATTCTCCTCATCTACTTTTTTTATTGCTACTTAGAGATGGATGGACTTCCTTCTCCTTTTTTACATACTACCGTCAGTCTAACTGAGATAAGCCGATAGGTTCATCATCATCTATCTCTCTTTTCCACAAACAAGAGAATAAATGTCGCGACTGGTCCAAGAACTAGCGATAGTAAAAACCAATTAAGCCCCGTTCGATTTTTTCCTTGGGCAAGACCGGCGTTAATTAAAGCTAACGTTCCCCAACCGACAAAGAAGCTTTCATTCATCTTAATTCCTCCAATCCAAAAATTAATCTTCTACTTCGACTAAATAGATCCGTTTATCAAAGGCTCCCCTTTTTATACGTTTGTCTACTCGAATCGTTTCAAGTATTAACTCATTCGTTTGATGGGTTTTGGCGAGGGCAAAAATCACTTCTAATACATCGGCTAGCTCTTCAACGGCTTCATTGTCTGTTAGAGCTTCCATATACTCATCGATCTCTTCTTGAAGTTTTCTTCGTAACTCTTTTTGATATAACTCTTCATCTAACATTTCAATAGAATATTTTGCACCTGTTTTTTCGATTATTTCTGGTATTTGGTCACGAACCAGTTTTTTATAAATCGGCATGACGACACTTCCCCTTTGTTAATCGTTTATTTCATCCAATATTCTAAACCATCTTTGCTTCTTTCCATAAAACCGTATTCAATTAAATAACGTCGAATCGTTGCAAAATCAGGATAAATCTGCTTTAAAATCTCACTAACTTCCTTCTCTGTATACATCTTTTTCCGCTCAAACCGAGCTATGATTTGCTGCAAAACAATTATTTTCCTCTTTTCTTTACTAGGGAAAATCGCTAACGGACCTGCTAATCCCTCTTTAAAATAAGTGCTCAGTATTTTTTCTTTTTCCAGTTCAGTCGTAATATAACGGTCATCCACCATTTTTGCCCCCTTATGAACCTTGACTAATTTCTCTTCATCCTTCTCCATTAAACTTTTCATAATTGCTAAAAAGACCTTCGCTTGCTTTTCCTTCTCCTTTAACTTAAAACGGTGGTTTCGGACTGTTGAAACACTTCCAATCCCAAGCTTTTCAGCTACTTCCTTATCTGAAAGTCCATCATAAAAAGCTCGAATAAGCTCTCGCTGTTGCTCGGTTAAGCCTGTATATCTTTTATCAAAACCTAATAGAGAATCTAGGCTTGAGTGGTGCTTATTTTGAATATGATAAACAATCGCTTTTTTTGCCTCTAATAAAAACTCATCCTGTTTGTAAATAATTCCATCCTCGCACATATAATCACATAAAAGGCATTGATAAATTCCACTTGCAGGCTCATAACGAAAGCCTTGAGCCATTTCTTCAACCGTCGAATCCCAAAAATCATTTTCATTTATCAAAATCTATACACCCCACAAATAAAGTAAACAAATTTTAATTATGTTTATTAATTAATAAACAATATATCATACCATCTATAATTTATTCAAATCATTTATTTATCTATATTTCATTTAAAGGGAATTTCCCTGTTGAGCTCGAAGTAAAAACAAAGGATGATTGAGGAGGTTTTTTGAATGGATGCTAAATTTAAATTGACCCCTTTTTTACAATGCCAGATCGTCGAAAGAGAATACTTATTAGTTGGTATTAGTACAACCACTCTTTTTCCAAATGGCTTTCCAACTGAAGCAAAAAAAATACAACATCAGCTTTTGAAAAGAAAAGAACATGTGCAGGCCGTTAAAGATGACACCATTCTTATTTCTCCTTTCTTATGTAATGAAGTTTTGGCGACCTATTTTGCTTGTTTTGAAGTGAAAGAGTCCGTGCCACAACCAGAAGATATGTTAGAAATCCCTTTAAAGAAGACAAAATATGCCATGATTACTTGTACAAATAAAACGATTAGTGAAGGATATGAACGCCTCTTTCGGTGGATGCACAAAGTTAAGCTACAGCAAAAATTGATAGGTGCAACCCAGCTAGAGATTTTTTATTTAGAAGATGGTGAAGAAGAAATCAAAGTAGAATTGTTAATCCCAGTTTAAGTGAAGCTAACGACCGTATTACATTACACTCAAAAAAGCTCTAATCCTGTATGACAGTGAATCAGAACTCTTTTCTCATTAGGAAGAGGCTATAAATTATTCTCCTAGGTTAATTTATAGCCTTTTTCTAATCTGTAATTCTTTTCATTAATTCCTCACCAAGCTCCTTTGGTCTTATATCAACGGAACCTAGCTGAGATAATGGGAGCCATACAGGTTCATAGGTGCCACGATTTCTCTCGTTCCTATACTCCTCTCCAGCACCTGTACCAAATGTGCCAGCAACAATTTTTGCTTGAAAGTAAAATTGTAGACCATTAAATTCCACTTTCTTTAGTAGCTCACCAACCTCGACCTCTAGCCCTAATTCTTCATAGGCTTCTCGTTTAGCTGCTTCTTTTGGGGTTTCCTCTTTTTCAACCCCACCACCAGGAAAAACATAATACACCTGCCCCTCTCTCATTCGTTTAATCAAGACAACAGCATGACTCTCTATAATGACAACACCACTGCGAACTCTCATTGTATTCTCCTTTTCTATTTACTCTCGTTAATAGACACTTAACTTGCCATCAATTTCTTTTTTGCCCTATAAACTCCAGTTATTGGACAAACCTCTCTTATCTCTCTCTTTTTTGTCCTATAAACCCCAGTTATTGGACAAAACACTCCTCTCCCTCTCTCTTTTTTGTCCTATAACCCCCAGTTATTGGACAAACCCTCTTCGTCCCTCCTCTATATGTCCAATAAAACACAAATAGAGGACAAAACAAGGCTCTCGTCACCTGTTTTGTCCATTCATTTAATCTAATAAGCATAATAAGCAACTACTATCAATCCTTATAAGGGTCCATTTCTCCTGCACCAGCCATACAGACACCGATTGGTTTCAGGCGGTGTTTCACATTAAGAGTTTCATCATGAGCCGCAAGAACTTCTGCTAGTTTTTTGTATACAAATGGGCTTTCATCCGTGCCAGCTCCTCTTAGTTCAACGCCGAAGTCTTTAACGCCCGTATACATTTGCTCAGGCGAAATTTCGCCACCACTACGTTTTTTGTTTTCCAATTCATTCTACCGGCCGCTTTTGTTCGGCTCATTACCCGACCAGCTCCGTGCACGGTACTATAGAACGCATCGACATTCTCTGCTGAATCTCGTCCTTCTACAATCACTGAATAATCACCCATGCTGCCCCCGATAAACCCTAATTGCCCTGGTGCTGATGGTGTTGCTCCTTTTCTTACAACGATAAAGTCTTTGCCATTATGATTCTCTTTCCAAGCAAAATTATGGTGATTATGAACAGTAAAAGTCGCTTCTGCTTGTAAAATACGCAATACTTTCTCAATCACATAATCTCTTCCCGCATACGCATATTTACCAGCTAAATTCATCGCTCGATAGTACATATCACCAACTTCTGTATTTAAATCTAATAAAGTAGGTTCAGCTTCCATCTTTTCACCTTTTACATTTTCACTAAACGCTTTTCCTTTTGCTAGGTTTAAAAAGCCACTCGCTGTTTTATGACCGAAACCACGGCTCCCAAAATGATTAGCGATCCAAATATCCTCTGTATCTTCCTCTACAAAAATATCGACAAAATGATTGCCTGAACCAACTGTCCCTAATTGACTTCTTGCTAATTTTTTTAAGGAATCATGCTCGTGTGTGCCAATTTGCTGATAAACAGACCAATCTGGATCATCAAAAAGCTCATGATCAACCTTTTCTTGATTTTTACGGCCAACTCCAAAAGAAATTTGAGCAGCTACTTGGTCCATAATTGAACTTATATCCTCTTTAATATCTTCATATTTTAAATTTGTACGAACCGCTTTATTTCCACAAGCAATATCATAACCGACTCCTGATGGCGAGATTTGCCCATCATAAACGACAACACCACCTACAGGCTGGCTATAACCGTAATGGTGATCAGCCATTAACAAAACTTGTTCGACTTGCCCATACTTTGAACAAGTGACCGCTTGATTGACTGCATTTTCCATAGGAGTTCCCCAAACACGAACCCCTTCAATTTCTTTATACATACTAATTCTCCCTCTCAAAATCACTGTTTCATTATGTAAAAGCGATACATTCAATTTGAAAATAATCTGATTTTACTCAACTTACACATACCCTTCTATCTGTAAATCCGTTTCCCCAATCTAATTTCCCTTTCTCGACAACTGCCAGATATTAAGCAATTATTTATAAAATTAAGCCTTTCCATTCATCTTGTTCTTCTTTAATAAATCGTTCTAGTTCCAAGATCATATAATCTAGTTGGTTAAATTCAGTAGTCAAATAAAATTGGGCTTTGATTTGTTCTGGTATTTCAAGGTTGTTATTCACATTCACCTCAATCGCGATTCTCCCTAGAACATCTATCAAATAAAAACGCAAGGACAAAAAGTGAGTTGCCTCCAAACTTCCTGTACACCAATAATAATCATCTTTTCCTAATTTTTCAATAAATATTTTTATGCCTCTCTGGAGTTCATAAAGCTCCTCATTATCAGTGTAAAGCTTTAAGTTCAGCTGGATGTCGCTGTTTTTTAATAAAAGCTTAACTTGAAAAAAATCAATATCTTTCCAAACTTTTTTCATAGACATCTTATAATCATTCAAGTCCTTCACCATACCTGTTCTAGTTCAGATTGATTCGCAAAAATCCATAAGAGCATTTCTTTATTTCGGTTATACAAATGTTCATCATGAAGAAAGAAGGCCATAAAGATGAGTTGAATCGCAAGCATCACGTGCCAAATAAGTTCTCGTTCCTCCCTTAATAACGGGTTCTTCTCGTTATAACTTAAACAGAGTTCCTGAACAAACTGAAACCAACCATGTCTTTTCGATTCCGTATCAAAAAGTTCATTTAAAATACTTGTGGAGCAATAAGCTAAATCAAATAAACGTATATTGACCTCCGCTTGGTCAAAATCAATTACCTCTGCTAGTTCACCACTTTTATAAATCATATTAAATAAATGCATATCACGATGGATGACTTGCTTTGGCAGTTTATTCATTTTCCCCTCTAATTCTTCGTTAAAGACAGCCCAGACCGGTTCAAGAGAAGTGGTATTATCAATCGTATTGATTTCTACAAAAGTAAATTCCTTTACAATATTATACAATTTTTTCATTGGGTATAAAAGAGTCATTTGCTCGCTCGCCATCGCTTTATGTAAAGAGCCAAGCGTATCTCCAAGCACAGCAGGCACTATCGGATTACGGATACATTCGTCAGCTAAAAAAGTTTCCCCTTCAATAAAGTGATAAAGACAGTAAACTTCTCCTGCAAAAACAGCATAAAATTCTTCTTTTTTTGTTTGAACTAAAACTTGTACATTGATTCCTTGCTCTTGAATAAACGAAAGCAACTTCGCTTCTCTTATAATGGATTCTTTATCCTGTTTTCTTTTTAAGACAAAATGTACATCATTGATTGTAGTAATTTTGGCTGCTTTTTCAGATAACTTGATCGCCGTTTTTAATTCAAGACCCCAATTATCAAGAATCGCTATTATCCTTTTAATCTCCATATTACCTCCTTTAATAAAAAGCGAAGCCTGTTCGGTCAGAAGCGAGAAAAAATTAGGGGCGGCTGATGAAGACGCTCTTTGTCTTCACTCAGACGAACCGATTTTTCTCGAGCTTCTAACAGGCGCAGCTGGATTAATAAAAAGCGGAGCCTGTTCGGTCAGAAGCGAGAAAAAATTAGGGGCGGCTGATGAAGACGCTCTTTGTCTTCACTCAGACGAACCGATTTTT
>NZ_ALPT02000098.1 GCF_000292245.2 Alkalihalobacillus alcalophilus ATCC 27647 = CGMCC 1.3604
TTACCTATTACCGTTTATTCAAACCCTAATTGAGCGAGTTTCCCTTTTTCATTACCTATTACCGTTTTTTCGAACCCTAATTGAGAGAATGCCCCTTTTTCATTACCTATTACCGTTTACGTTTTGTTCACTAGCGAATAAACATTCCATCGACTCCGTTTTTGCCATTTGTGCTATTTTTAACTAGCACTCAATAAAAAAAGAGTACCTGTTAAGGCACTCTATCACATTAATTTAATTAACAATTCTCAGGCGTACCTTGATTCTTCGCTGTTCTGAATGAAGTACCACAACCACATGATGCAATTGCATTCGGGTTATCAATCGTAAAGCCCCCGCCCATCATGTTTTGTTTATAGTCAATGACTAGACCATTCACAATTGGAGCACTTTCCTCATCAACAAGTACGGATAATCCGTCAATTTCTATTAATTTATCATCCTCAGCTTGTTCTGTATCAAAGCCCATTCCATACGAAAGACCGCTACAGCCTCCACCTTTGACACCGATTCGTAAAAAGAGGTTCTCTTCACCTTCAGCCAGCATCATCTCTTTCACTTGGCTAACCGCAGATTCTGTCAATGTAATCATATTATCCCTCCTTAATAAAAAGCGTAGTCCGTTCGCCCAGAAGCGAGAAAAAATACTGGGCGGCTGTTGAAGTCGCTCTTTGACTTCATAAAGACGAACGAATTTTTCTCGAGCTTCTAACGGACGGAGCTAGATTGAATAAAAAGCGTAGTCCGTTCGCCCAGAAGCGAGAATATCAAGGATCAACGCTAAGTTCGCGCCATCCTGCCGCAACGCCTTGTACCCACGTCCTGTGGGCAAGAACAGCTGTTGAAGTCGCTCTTTGACTTCATAAAGACGAACGAATTTTTCTCGAGCTTCTAACGGACGTAGTTATAGCTAAATTAAATACTCTATAATAAAGTATATAACGGAAAAAAACTCTATACAAGTTTAGTCTATTCTCTAAACAACGATTATGTTTTGCTTAAATTGTCTATATTTAATGATTGTAAAAAAAGAATATAATTATGAGCACGGTCAAGTTCTTGACTGTACTGTAAAACGAGAGGATCATGCATGCCTTTCTGAGCCGCTGTAACGATCATTTTTTCACGTAATTGTTCAATTCGTTCAACACATGCATCATACGTTAACATCTTGCTCATCTCCAATCCCCCTTACGTTTCTCTTTATTTATATTCGATCGCCGTGCATTAGAATACAGAATTGTATTTAAATTACATTTTAATCAATTAACTCTAAAAAGACAACTGTAAAATCTTGAAACAATTATAAATTAATTTGTATAAAAGTGAAAATACCAAAATATTGAATTTAGACCCATATGATGTAAATCTCATTCCTTTAATTCAAATTGCTTTGGTAGTATAATAGAATGTATATTTTACTTTTAATTACTCATTTTCACTGTAGGTATTCTGTCTTAATTTCACCCATATAACAACCTAATGGAATAAATCTTTGTTGATGAACTTGCACTCATTTTATAAGTCATTGCCAGTTTTTGTTCACAACCTAGGTATGACTTCCGTGCTTTGACTCCTTATAAATTAAAAATAAAGGAGCTAAGAACAATGAGTATTCAAATTCCAACTAACCTGTCGCTTATTCAAGAAAAAATCAAACAAGGCATGCGTCTTTCTTTTGAGGATGGAATGTATTTACTGCAATCAACTGATTTACTGACATTAGGACAAATGGCAGATTCCGTACGAAAACAAAAACATGGTCATTATGTTTATTTTATTCAAAACACTCATTTAAATTATACAAATGTTTGCTTCTTAAGCTGTAAACTTTGTGCTTTTGGTCTAAAAGAAAATGATCCACGAGCTTATTCTCTCTCACTACAAGAGCTAGAAAATAAGTTTGTAGAAATGAAGGGTAAAGGCTTTAGTGAATTGCATATTGTTGGTGGAGTCAATCCACGATTGTCATTTGACTATTATTTAGAGATGATGAAGCTTTCCAAAAGGCATAATCCAACTATCCATATTCAAGCATTTACAGCTGTAGAAATTGACTATATCGCTCGCTGTGCTAAGATAACAGTAAAAGAAGCATTATTAAAATTAAAAGAGGCAGGTCTGGATTCCATTTTAGGTGGCGGGGCAGAAATCTTTGATGCTGAAATTAGGAAGCAAATTTCTGGCCACAAAACAACGACAGAAAAATGGCTTAATATCCACAGAATTGCTCATCAAATTGGGATTCGGTCTAATGCTTCCATTTTGTATGGGCACATCGAAAAACCTGAACATATCATTGACCATTTAATAAGGTTAAGAGAGTTACAAGATGAAACAAATGGATTTCAAGCATTTTTTGGGTTTGCCTTCCACCCCGAACATACACGTTTAGCGGAAGAATTTGATATACGCACGGAAACAACTGGTTTTTTAGATTTAAAAATATTAGCCGTTGCTCGTTTAATGTTGGACAACTTCCCACATATTCGGGCCTTTTGGATGATGATCGGCCAAAAATTAGCTCAAGTTTCACTCAGTTTTGGTGTGAATGATTTGGATGGAACGGTTATGGAGGAACAAATTGTCCATGCAGCCGGCAATGATTCTGTTCAAATGATTCCTAAACAATCATTTATCAACATGATTAAAGAAACTGGTCGAATTCCGGTTGAGCGTGATACATTATATCAGACAGTACGGATTTACGACTAGCATTGGAGGAGAATATTATGTCAGCAATAATTACGGATAATCGCCTTTTTGATATTCAAGAAAAATTAAATAATGGGGAGCGTTTATCCATTCAAGATGGCTTGCATTTATACGAAACACCTGATTTATTAGGAGTGGCTCAATTAGCAAATCAAGTAAACTTGAAAAAGAATGGAAACCATGTTTATTTTATCGAAAATATGTATATCAACCCAACAAATGTATGTGAAGCAAACTGCGGGTTCTGTGGATTCAAAAGAAAACCAGGACAAGATGGCGCATATACGATGCATGAAGAGGAATTGCTTGAATATGTTTCGAAACGTTGGAATGATGGAATCCAAGAGTTCCATATTGTTGGTGGTCATAACAATGAGGTCCCATTTGATTATTATTTAGATACGATTCGTACATTAAAGAAACACTATCCACAAGTAACAGTAAAAGCCTATACAGGAGCAGAAATTGAGTTTTTCTCTCGTATTTCTGGTTTAAGCATGAAAGAAGTTTTACAAGAACTGATCAAAGCTGGTCTTGATACAATGCCTGGTGGAGGAGCCGAAATTTTAACGGAACGTTATCGTGCCAAAATGAGTCCAGATAAAGCCTCTACCGATCAATGGCTAGAAGCTCATGAAATCGCCCACGGTCTAGGACTTAAAACACATGCGACAATGTTATATGGTTCCATTGAAAACACAGAAGAACGACTTATCCATATGGACCGTGTTCGTCAACTGCAAGATCGGACAAACGGGTTTATGGTCTTCATTCCACTTGCCATGCAACCTAGAAGTGTCAAAGCAAACCTTAAGCGCCGCACATCTGCTTATGATGATATGAGAACAATTGCGATTAGTCGACTAATGTTAGATAACTTTGCTCATGTTAAAGCCTACTGGATCAACATTGGTGTTCAATTAACACAGATGGCCTTATCATTTGGTTCAAGTGATATTCACGGAACTTTAATTGAAGAAAGAATTTCTCATTCCGTTGGGGCCCTGACATCCTCAGGTATTACACGTGACGAGTTAATTCATCTAATCAAAAGCGCCAATAAAATCCCAGTTGAAAGAGATACATTTTACAACATCATTAAAGAATATTAATAACTGGCAAAGGAGACTGTTGATGCAGTCTTCTTTTTTTGTAATAAATGGATTTCGCATACTCCGCCAGCTCCATACTCTACGCGTTCCGCTGGTGAACCAGGATCCACCTAAACTCCCTTTCTTCACCACACAAAAAAGCCCAAAAGATCACTCCACGGTAACCTTTTGAGCTATACTACAACTCTAACTATCTTTATTTCCGTAAAAAAATTCCTTCACAAATGGTTTCAGCAGCTCCAGTCATCCAAACATGCCCATCCTCTTTCCAGTTAATCGTTAAGTCACCGCCTAGTAAATGAACGACTACATCTTGTCCTTTCGTTGAATAACCATTTAATATGGCAGCAACGACTGCGGCACAAGCTCCGGTTCCACATGCTTGAGTGACGCCTGAACCTCGTTCCCACACGCGGAAGTTTAATTCATTGGTACTGACTACTTCAACAAATTCAACATTCACCCACTCAGGAAAACGTGGATCTTTTTCAATAACTGGTCCGAGTGTCTCGACTGGTGCTTCTTGAATGTTATCGACAAAAAAGATCGCATGGGGATTTCCCATCGATACAGCTGTGACCTCTAGTTGCTCGCTGTTAACGATAAAGGTTTCTGAGATAACCGTTTCTTGCTCATTCCCAACCATTGGTAATGATTTTCTTTCTAAACGTGGCAATCCCATATCAACCGTGACAGTCTGAACCTGCTCTTTTTCTAAATGGACGGTCGCTTCCACAAGTCCGCCTAATGTTTCAATTTGGAAAGTTTGGCTATCTACATACCCATGTTCATAAGCAAATTTGGCGACACATCTTAAGCCGTTGCCGCAATTTTTCGCTTCGGAGCCGTCATTATTAAAGACACGCATTTTCACAGGGGCAACCTCTGATGGACAAATAAGAATCATTCCATCTGAACCAACACCTGTATAAGGATTAGCGACTTTTATCGCGAGTAAAGGTAACTCTTCTTCTAATAATGTTTCCTTAAACATATCAACATATATATAACTGTTTCCTAGTCCATGCATTTTAGTAAAATTCACGTCTACCCCTACTTTCTTAATCGCTGATCAGTCCAAAAATAATCATCATCGGCCTCAAGGATTGTCATTTTCTCATGACAACATGGCATAATCAAAATGGTTTTAATCGATTCTTTAGCACGTTCTAGGTCACGTGCTTTTAAGTTCGTTAATACATGTTCCTCTTCACAAAAAGGACAGGTATGAAAATAAATATCCTTCATCTGTTTTTCATACGGCCATGTATTTACAAATGGAATCACATCCATTTAAATTCCCCCTTGCTCCTATTAAAACATCGGATTTTCCTCTAAATGTTGATATATATTTTCAACGAGCTCTTCCGGTGTATCACCGGCCACATACTCGCCATTGACAAGAGCAAATAAATCATGAGCACAGCTGCCACAATTTGATGTACAACCATACTCGATAATATCAAAGTTCGGATCCTTCTCAAGTTCTTCCATTGCTTTTTGGGACCCGCTCGCTAAATTACTTAAACAAAATTCAATAATTGGTCTCATCTGTCATCACCCCTACTTCTTCAAGCTCTATGCTACTCTGCCGTCTTAATAATGTCAATTTTCTATCTTGTTTTACTAACTTACTATAAAAATGTTGAGAATTTGTCACATTATCGTTATAATCAAAACTGACCACGGTCATTTAAAGAAGGGATCATGTATGAGCGATAAGAAAAAATCACAATCTACAAAAAAGAATATCGAAGAAGCCGCATTGATTTTATTTCAAGAAAAAGGATTTCAAGCAACAACAGTGCAAGAAATCACTAAAAAAGCACATGTGGCAAAAGGAACGTTTTTTAATTATTTTCCAACTAAAGATTCAATTATGAGAGCGTTGGCAAATGAACGGTTAGAGCAAGTCACTTCTTATATTGAGCAACCATCAATAAAAGCACTTCCACTTCATACTCGAATTCGTTCATATTTACATTTTATTTTGGATGGTTATGAGCTGCATCCAAAGTTAACGATCCATATTTTAATGCATGTAATAGAGGAAGAGAACTTACTTAGAAGACATATGCTCCAATTGCTCAATCAAGCATTAAAAGCGAAGGAAATTGACCGTTCGACTTCTATAGAAACGTGGAGCCACCTTTTAGTGGCTACGATTTCTTATGGACTGAAAACCTTTCAAAAGGAACCAACTAAGTCACAGCTACTTGATCAAGTAATGACACTTGTCGAAATAAGCCTTGACACAATCACCGAAAAAAGGAGACATCTTGGAATGAAGAAACTAGTTCTTTTAGGTGGTGGATATGGCTCTATGCGAGCGATGCAACGCCTACTACCCAACGATTTACCGGATGACACTGAAATTATTTTGATTGACCGCCTTCCTTACCATTGTTTAAAAACAGAATACTATGCACTTGCAGCAGGTACGGCTTCGGATCAACATCTTAGAGTCTCTTTTCCTGAAGATCCACGCCTGACGATCAAATACGCAACAGTGACAGATATTAGACTTGAAGATAAACAAGTTGCTTTAGAAAATGATGAAATCGTTGAATATGATAAACTAATTATCGGTTTAGGCTGTGAAGACAAATACCATAATGTTCCTGGTGCTGATGTTCATACTTATAGCATTCAGACAATGAATCAAACGCGTCGTACGTATGAAGCGATCAATAATATTCGTCCTCAAGGAACGGTTTCTATCGTTGGAGCCGGTCTAAGTGGGGTTGAATTAGCTAGTGAACTGAGAGAAAGCCGCCCTGATTTAACGGTTAAATTATTCGACCGAGGCGAAATCATTCTATCTATGTTCCCGAAAAAATTAAGTGTATATGTACAAAATTGGTTCCTAGAGCATGGTGTTGACGTCATTAACAAATCGAATATTACAAAAGTCGATGAGAACGGATTATATAATCATGATGAATTTATTCAAAGTGATGCAGTAATTTGGACCGCTGGTGTCCAACCAGTAGAAGTAGTACGAAATCTTAATGTGGAAAAGGATAAATCAGGACGAGTGATTTTGACACCACAGCACTTTTTACCAAATAATGAAGATGTTTTTGTTGTTGGTGACTGTGCGAGCCTTCCGCATGCTCCAAGTGCTCAACTTGCGGAAGGACAAGCCGAGCAAATCGTTACTATTTTAAAGAAACAATGGAACAACGAACCACTACCAGCAGAACTTCCAAAGATTAAGCTAAAAGGTGTATTAGGCTCTCTTGGTAAAAAGCACGGTTTTGGTTTAATGGGTGAGCGTACTCTACTAGGTCGCGTACCCCGTGTCTTAAAATCAGGTGTACTATGGATGTATAAGTACCATTCTGGTTCATAACCTATTTTTTACTCGTTCATATAAAATCCCACAAAGTCAGATTTGACTTGTGGGATTTTTTTACCTATCCGGAACGTAAACGCTCATTAGTTTGCAGATTGTGTTGTTAACGATTCCACTTTTTTCGTAATTTCTTTTAAATTCGGGTTTCCTTCCCCTACTACTTCACCATTTAAAACGACTAATGGATAAAAATACTCTTCCTCTTTAATCGCTTCGGCATAACGTTGATCCTCTTCACTAATTAACGTTTGCTCAATATCAATATATTGAAATTGTAACCGACTGTTCGGGAATTTCCGTACTAAAGCAGCTTCTAACCATTCACTTGTTTCTTTGGCCGTTGGTAAATGAACACAGCTTGCACATTTCTCCTCTGCTCCATATATACGAAAGGAAATAGATGATGACATAATATGACCTCCTGAGTCTAAATCTTAATCTTTACAATAAGTTGAAATCTCCAAACTTGCAAGCTTCAACCGCAAAATTCCTTGAGGTCATTTTAATCAGTCATTCTCATTTCTAGCTCTTGATTTTCAATAACGCTTTATGTCATAATGATTCTTTCCATAGTTTTAATGTTAAAATATAGGCTTTTGTCCTTCAGCGATAGCTTTAAGATATTCAAGTTGCTCTTTTAATTATAGTTGTTCTAAATAATTATAAAAATCAGCGGCTCAAACATGGATTTTTTTTGCCATCGCTAGTATAATAAAAAGTAGAAAGGAGTTGTTCATTATGTCAGCTACTGTTGAAACATTTGATCAAGTCAGAGAGGTATTGGATAAGCTTCGTCCTTTCTTGCTTCGTGATGGCGGGGACGTTGAACTTGTAGATGTAAGCGAAGATGGGATTGTTCAAGTTCGTCTTCTAGGTGCATGTGGTTCTTGCCCGAGCTCAACGATTACGCTAAAAGCAGGAATTGAGCGTGCTCTTCTTGAGGAAGTACCTGGAATTACAGAAATCGAGCAAGTCTTTTAATGAAATAGTAAACGCCTGAAGCTTTTCAGGCGTTTTTCTTTATGATTTTGAAGAAGAAGTAACCGAGTGGCCCCCTACCCCTCTAATAATATTGCTCATATAATTGTTCTGCTTCTTCTAAAGTAGTGAAAATCGCATCATCCGCTTCAATTGGATGATAATAATCATACAAAAACAGAGCCAACTGGTTTTGTATTTCCGGGTGTTGCTTAATCGTTGCTTTTTGTATCGTAGCAACGGTTTGCGTATGCGGATTCCGATAAATGACATACACACTTTGGCCATCGTATAATTGATTGAGCTCAAGCATCAAAACAACTCCTTATTAGGTCATAAAGTTGTTTTTCCCCTTTTCCTTCTCCTTATACGTTGACATCATTCTATATATGAACCCTACTCCTACCTATCTCTAAGATATTTCTTTTTTCTTTTTCTCTGATAACTGTTGAACTTGAATACCCTCTGTTGCTGGCTGAAGAATCTCTATTTCAAAGCTTGGAAACTGTTCAAGTAAGGCTGATTTCACTAGCCCTCCCTTACCAATCGGTGCCAAACAAAGCATCGTCGGCCCAGCTCCACTTAAAGCAGCACCAAATGCAACGGTCTCATTTTGCACAAAATCAATGACTTTTTGCAAATGTGGAATAAGCTCACCACGATATGGCTGATGAAAAACGTCACGTGACATCATCTTGCCAACAAGTTCCCAATTCTTTTGAAAAACCGCAGCAACTAAAACATTCGCAACACCGCTTCCTCGAACAGCCTGTTTAAAATCGACGTTATTTGGCAACACACTTCTAGCAAGTTTAGTTTTTAATTCTTCAGATGGAATGAGTAAAATCAAGTCCAACTCTGGAATGCCACCGTATAATACATCCGTCTCTTCTTTTGTATGTGTACCAATCGTTAAACCACCGTAAATAGAAGGGGAGACATTGTCTGGATGTCCCTCCCATAAACTCGCAAAACGTACTTTCTCTTCTATGCTCATCTTTGTCTCTAAAAACTGGTTAGCTAACTCCACTCCAGCTACAATCGCTGCGGCACTGCTCCCAAGCCCTCTAGCTAACGGGATATCACTTCTCATCTCTACTCGACAAGGAGGTAGTTCTCCCCCTCTTTCCTTTGCGACATGTTTGGCCACTTCACAAATTAAGTTATCCTCTCCAACTGGGACCCCTTGTAACTCCACTGAATCAGAAGAAAAATGCCACTCCTTGGCTTCTTCCACAATGAGAGTTAAGTAACGATTGACTGCAAGGCCAATTGAGTCAAACCCCGGACCTAAGTTCGCTGTGCTGCCCGGAACCGTTACTTCAAAACAAAGCCGACTCATTGTGTAACACCGCCTTTAATGTGTGAGAGGAAGGCTTCTTCATTGTTTGGCAGAACAACAGGCTTAACGGCGACCGTATCCATTGCTGTGCTTGGATCTTTTAAGCCATTTCCGGTTAATACACAAACCACTTTTGAACCTTTTTTAATTTCACCTGATTCAATTTGTTTACGTAAACCTGCAATTGAAGCACATGAAGCTGGTTCTGCGAATATGCCTTCACGTTTGGCTAACAACTGATAAGCATCCAAAATTTCCTCATCCGTTACATAATCAATTTTCCCTTTAGACTCTTCTGCTGCTCGAACGGCAAAATCCCAACTTGCTGGATTTCCGATTCGAATTGCCGTTGCAACCGTTTCTGGTTCCTCAATCACTTTATTTTGAACAATCGCAGCTGCTCCCTCTGCCTCAAAGCCACGCATTTCAGGTAAACCTGTACCTTTCTTCTCATGATACTCCTTGAACCCCTTCCAGTAGGCCGTAATATTTCCTGCATTTCCAACCGGGATCGCCAAGACGTCTGGTGCTTGACCAAGAGCATCACATACTTCAAATGCCGCTGTTTTTTGCCCTTCAATTCGATATGGGTTAACAGAGTTCACGAGTGTAACTGGCTCTTTTTCACTAATTGAACGAACAATATCAAGAGCATTATCAAAGTTCCCTTTGATTTCAAGTACTTCTGCTCCATACATAACCGCTTGTGCAAGTTTTCCAAGAGCAATTTTTCCTTCTGGAATGACGACGATACAACGCAGCCCTGCCCTTGCTCCATATGCCGCCGCAGCAGCTGAAGTATTACCAGTCGATGCACAAATGATCGTCTTGCTACCTTCTTCTTTGGCTTTGGCAACTGCCATCACCATTCCACGGTCTTTAAAGGAACCAGTTGGATTCGCACCTTCGTACTTTACATAAACCTCTACTCCCCATTCTTCCGATAAATTTTCTAACGGAACGAGTGGAGTATTTCCTTCTTTTAGTGTCAAGATCGGTGTATTTTCGTTTACTGGTAAAAAGTCCTTATATTCTGCGATTAATCCTTTCCAACTGCTCATCCTATTGTCCTCCCTCAACTCGATAACTGCTCTCTAATGAATGTACAACCGCCAGTTCATTTAAACGATTGATTAACAATTGATAATTCTCTTTATTTGTTTTATGCGTAATAATAATAACCTCTGCTGCCTCTTCTCCTTCAATCGGCAATTGCAATAGCTTCTCAAAACTCACCTCATATTCAGCAAATAAAGAAGTAATCGTTGAAAATGTTCCAGCCCGATCAACGACTTTTAAGCGAATAAAATATTGCGATTCAATTTCTTTATCTTCTTTTAAGACACGCTCATGTAGAGGCTCCTGAACCGTCTTTCCATTCACCCCTAGCCTCATGTTTCGAATGACTTGAACTAGGTCAGACATTGCCGCTGTCGCTGTTGGAAGCGACCCTGCCCCTGGACCATAAAACATCGTTTCACCAACTGCTTCACCATAAACATAAACCGCATTATATTCATTATGAACAGAAGATAATGGATGATGATGAGGCAAGAGTGTTGGTTGAACACTCACTTCAATTCGATCCTCATCACGCTGGGCCAATCCGATAAGTTTCATCGTGTATCCAAGTTGATGGCTATAATGCAAATCGGCATCTGAAACAGATGAAATACCTCGTACGCTGACATCATCTAATTGCACCTTCACAGAAAATCCAAGCGTTGCTAAAATTGCCATCTTTCTGGCCGCATCAAGTCCTTCGACATCGGCCGTCGGGTCACTCTCCGCAAAGCCGAGCTCTTGAGCCTGACTTAACACCTCTTCATACGAGCTACCTTCTTGCGTCATCTTCGTTAAAATATAATTGGTTGTTCCATTTACAATGCCCATCATTTTTGTAATACGGTCGGCTGATAATCCATCCGATAATCCTTTCAGAATCGGAATTCCTCCCGCAACACTCGCTTCATAAAATAAGTCACATTGATTCTCTGCAGCTACCTTTAATAATTCGGCCCCATGTAAAGCCATCAAATCCTTATTCGCTGTAACAACATGTTTTTTCTGATTTAAAGCCTCAATTAATTGAAGTTTGGTGTCCTCAATTCCTCCCATCACTTCAACAATAATATCGACTTCTGGATCATAAATTACATCACTTGCTACTTCTGTTAAAATGCTTCTATTTACTTCAACCTTACGCTGTTTATTGACATCACGTACGAGGATTTTTTTGACTTCGACCGGACAGCCGACCTTATGTTGCAATTCATTTTGATGACGCTGAATAATCTCAACGACACCACTTCCGACCGTACCGAACCCTAGTAAACCAACTCCAACTGCTTTCGTCATACTCCCACTCCCATCCTTCAAAATGTTTCTCTTAAATGTACATTTGTTTATCTATAAAGGACATTATAGACCTCATTCCAAAAGAAAACAAGAGTGATTCATCTAATTTTCAAATAATTCTTGATGTTTTTTCTTCTCCTTCTCTTTATGCTCCTTTTCCTACCTATCTGACCAACCAATCCCCACACCTTATTTATAATTGAACTCAAAAAAACTGTTTGGCATCGTTTGCTCAACAGACTCGTTTATTAAATATGAAACTAAATCCAATCAATCCTTGGTGTTCTCCCAGTTGTTCTTGGCATTTTAATATTCTCTTGAAAAACTTGAAGAAAGGTTTCATTATCCCTTTCATGATCCAAAAGCTGAGTAAAACGTTGACCGATTTGAAATTTCTCCTCTCTAATTTGACTCCGATAATAATCTTCAATCGTTTCAAAATAGTGCACAGGAAAGAGAAGACGAGCATACATCAATCGCCATGAGTAACTCGTTAAAGGATTATACTGAGTATACCCTTCTAAGAATGGCTCAACTAAACTGCCATTTCGTTGGTCAAAAATTGAGAATCGTTTCGAACGAATCCACTCGGCTAAATCTCGACACGGGTGATCAAAAACAAACTCAGTTGGACATTTGACAATCCCACCTCGTTCAGACAAGGTCAGCCAAGTCTCCTCAGTAAACCGGCGATGACAAAGTGTGCCTTGCTCCATTTCACTTGTTCGATCATCTAACCCTGCATCAACAGCATACTGAATCGCATTTTCTGTGATCCCCATATAATAAGGGTACGTATAAAGGAAAGCTTCATCGACTATTGTTTGCGGTCCTTCATAATTAACTTGAAAATACCATTCCTCCAGTTGCTCCAATCTTTGTTGCCAAAGATTAGGCCATTGGCCAAAATAATCATATTGTTTGCGGTTTTGAGAAGTTTGTTTGCCATAATGATGGACGATCGCTAAATGTTCACCTCGTTCATAATCATTATTAATTTCTAACCCTGCTCTTTCTTCTTGACTAGGCAATTTGAATAAATAAACGTCTTGACCATCAATGAAGCCACTATTTTTTTTCAACTTTGTCGGCACTAATTGTAACACCGTACTGTCCCCGATCGAACGCAAATACTCACTATAATAAATCATTTCTTCTTCTGTTGAAGCTAAATGCTCCTTTGGAAATAATAAATATTGCTCGGTCTCTGTTTGAAAACCGTCATAATGACCAAATCGGGTTCGTGAATCGCAATAAATGCCATAATAATCATAAATATTTCTTTCAAACATTGACACACCACCTCATTATTGTGCCCATTTTAATACAGTGTATGACCTAAAGCATAAAATGTTTACGCCCACCGTAAACTAACTAATAAGTGCTATTAATTTTACACCAAGAATAACAAAAAAGACTTACTACTTTTGTTAAGGGGGTTTTTCATATGAAACCAGAAAATGAATACGGAGTCGTCGAAAAAGCAGCACGTGAATCGTTAACAAAAAGAGGAGTTACAATAGAAGATATTGCTGATCTTGTCTATTTTTTGCAAGTGAAATACCATCCTGATCTTACACTTGAAACCTGTCTCGAAAATGTCGATCGTGTAATTGGGAAACGTGAAGTACAAAATGCTATTTTAACAGGTATTCAACTAGATATTCTCGCCGAAGAAAAGAAACTAATCGCACCTTTACAAGGAATCATTGAAAGAGATGAAAGCTTATACGGTGTCGATGAAATCATCGCTTTATCGATCGTCAATGTGTACGGCTCCATCGGATTTACAAATTACGGGTATATCGATAAACAAAAACCAGGCATCCTCGAAATGTTAAATGATAAATCAAGTGATAAATGCCATACCTTTTTAGATGACATTGTCGGGGCAATTGCAGCCGCAGCCTCAAGTAGATTAGCACACCGAGCTGCAAATGTGGAATAATTAAAAATTGTATGTGACAACTGCCTATCTCGAACTACAAAGACACTTAATCGTCAAATGAAGCCATTAGCTATATAAAAGTATAGTTAGTGGCTTCAGAGGGGACTTTATAGGACAGTTGAATTAAAGGTACTCTCAAATTTAACACCTGCACCATTGAACTACTCGCCTCTTAGCTAACGCTTGAAGTGGGAGATTCTTGGGAACAGAGCGTACTTGCCAGCCGATTTCTTTGCCGACAGAGGTTTCTCTTATGGACCAAGCTATCCCCGTCGATTCCTACGGTTCTGAATGTTGTTTTAAGCCGTGTGGAAGGTTCTTACCCCTTCAGCC
>NZ_ALPT02000099.1 GCF_000292245.2 Alkalihalobacillus alcalophilus ATCC 27647 = CGMCC 1.3604
GATGTGACTGAAGAACAAAGAAATGAGTGGTTATATATTATTAATTCTATCGGTGAGCCATTGATACAAAGCAGAATTATGAAAATGTTTAATGACAAATTTCTATTAAACTATACTGACCTATATAATGAAAACTTAAAACTGAAAGGGCAGCTAAAAAAATATGAAGAACCTAGAAGGATTTCTGACACAATTGAAGTTTTAATGAAACAAATAGAAAAACTCCAAATACATGTAAATGAATTGGAGGCAAAACAAAATGATAAAGATTGAAATTGATGACAATATTAAGGAATTAATTCAAACAGAACACTTTAAAGATAATAAAAGAAGGATTAAATCCATTATTGAAGATATAAATGGAATATCAAAATATAAAAAATTACATGACTACTTTTCTGATGAATCCGGAAGCATCGATGAAAAAAACTAAAAAGTTAATAATTGGAAACAAAAGTGATTTAATTGAAATCATTAAAACTATTGGTGAGATCTCATTGGAAAAAAAGGATAAGTTTGATAGGTTATATATAAATTTCACCAATAGAGTCTGGTCAAAAGCACTTCTGGAAAAAATAAATGTTAGAGTTTGCCCATACTGTAACAGGCAGTATACATTTACTTTAGCAAACGAAGGGATTCGACCTCAATTTGACCATTTTTTTCCCAAGAGTCGTTTTTCTTATTTGTCGGTTTCTTTGTATAACTTGATACCTAGTTGCAGTATTTGTAATTCTAAAAAGCATGATTTAAATACTTACGAGCATGATTTGTATTATCCTTATGAGGATGAATTCGGGAGTGGTGTTGTTTTCCAAACAAGTCCTATTAATAATGATTTTTTTTACTGGACAGGGGCAAGTAACAGTTTTGATATAAAGTTGATATGTAAAGATGAAAAGCAAAAACATAAGGTTGAAAATTTAAAGCAATACTTGAAAATAGAGTTATTATATAAAAAGCATAAAGATTATGTTAGGGATATTATTAGGAATGCAGTTATATATAATGATAGTAGAATTGATGAATTGTTAGAGCAATTCCCTGATTTGTTTCAGTCAAAAAATGAAGTAATTAATTCAATATTTATGAGTAATAATGATAAGGAAAGTTGGGATAAGCGGCCTCTATCGAAGTTAACACATGACATATATGAAGAGTTTAAAATTTTTTCTGGTAAAAAATAGTGTTATATGGATAATATGTAAAGGTGATTAAACCAAATCTTTACTAATTCAAGTAACTGTGGTATTACACTAATAAGGATTAAGTAATGATATTCTATAATTGATCGCCTTTCTTCAATAAAATATTAATAAAGATCTTCCGTAATCGGGCGCACTTATTTTATAATGCGTCTTTTCGTTGTTTATGGTGTTAATCTTGATTCAGCGACGAAAAACACGAGAACTATTTGCTCCGCAGTACAACGATACCATTCAATAGAAAATGATATTCCACAATTGGGCTAATTGTGGGAGACCATAAGCCTAATTCTTCGGTAAAAATAAGGAGGATTAGGCTTTTTCATTTTCAAAATCCTTGACGGTTTTCTATTGGTTAACACTTTGACAACAAGTAGTAGAATGGAGTCGTTTGTTATGGCTTGTTAAATGATATGAATGTTATACAAAACAAAGTAAAGATATTGGTGGATTCCTGAATTAATTTAAAACAAGTCATAAAACCAGTGAACTATGGGATAGCGGGAAGTATGATGACCACTCTATCACAACTAAAAGAAGCAACCGAGCTACCGGAATTATTTATGAAATCAAAAGAAGAAACGACGGTTTGGAGAATGTTAAGAAGAGTATCTGATCGAATAAAAGTAGAATTGGATTCAAACGAACTAGACAGAGCTAATACGATCGAAGCATTCCACTTTAAAAATATTACGGTTGAAGTTTTAAAAGAAGAGAACACGTTATACTTTAAAAAGGACAAACATCATAAAGGAATAGCTTTAAGTGAGTTAAAGGAAACA
The DNA here is from genome assembly GCF_000292245.2 of Alkalihalobacillus alcalophilus ATCC 27647 = CGMCC 1.3604. Taxonomy (GTDB): domain Bacteria; phylum Bacillota; class Bacilli; order Bacillales; family Bacillaceae_D; genus Alkalihalobacillus; species Alkalihalobacillus alcalophilus. The sequence continues at coordinate 1,988 of NZ_ALPT02000099.1, forward strand.
CCTTCGAAAGTGTTTAGATCAATGGTTGATTTTATGGAATTAGGATAAGAAGTGCAGAGAAATGTACTCTACTAACAACTAAATTGATAGGTTGCAATATAAGTATACAAACTAGATAGAGTTTTAAAGAGGAGTCGATTTCAAGCATGCTTAATTGGTTCAAATCAAAAGTAAACAAGCGTTGTTATTTTGGCAAAAGGAAAAAATCAAGTTATACCAAATATCTCAATAATCAAATGAGAGTGATTAATGTGTGTTTACAATGTTTGGAATATGCGGAGAGGCGAGCATTTGTAAAGAAATAACCTAAGAATTTGTATTTGGAGGAGATTTAATGCCGATTGAAGTAGGAGTCTGGAAGATTAATGATGGGATTAAAAAAGTAACCTTTTTAGCTATTGAATCAGAAAGAAAACTGGAAGATATTTCAGTTGAAGATCTCTCGATTGTTTCAGAAGATTTATTACTTATTGAAGGCAAATACAAACCGACTTCGGGAAGTTTATTGATATGCTGGCGATGGATGAGGAAGGTAATATCCATATTATTGAGTTGAAGAAAGAGCGAACTCCAAGGGAAGTAGTGGCACAAACTCTTGATTATGCCTCCTGGGTACAAAACTTATCCTTTGTATTAGACATTTAGGCAGACAAGAATAAAGAGCATTTAGAAAAAGCATTTGCCCAAAAATTTGAGCAATCACTTCCAGAAAAATTAAATGATTCACATCAAATGGTGATTGTATCCTCTTATTTAGATAGCGAGACGGAAAGGATTATCAACTATCTCTCTACTAATTTTGATTTTCCGATTAATGCCGTTTTCTTTCGTTATTTTGAAGAGGAAGGACAATAGTTTATTACGAGAAGCTGGTTATTAGCTCCTCACAATGTTGAACAGAAATTAAGCAATAAAGAAGTAAAACAGAAGAAGGAGAAATGGAATAAGCAGGACTTTGTTGTTAATTTTTTAGATGCCGGAACGAAAAGAAGTTGGAAAGATACCGTAAAATATGGATTTGTTTCAGCAGGTGGCGGAAAATGGTATTCACGAACCTTAAATTCGTTATTTGTGGGAGCAAGAGTTTTTTGTATGATGCCAGGTGTTGGGTACATAGGAATTGGGAAAGTTATTGAAACCCCTCAACCGATAAAAGGGGTAACGTTCCATGTTAATGGGACTGAAAAAGGAATGGAAGAATTAGAGCTTCATGATCCTGATATCTTAAACGATAAAGAGGACTTAGATAATTGTGAGTACGTCGTAAAAGTGGAATGGATAAAAACGGTCCCAATAGAAAAGGCGTTTAAAGAAAAAGGGTTAAAGGCTAATCAGAACGCCGCGTTTAAGTTAAATAGTCAGTATACTCTTGATAAAGTATCCGAGTTCTTTGGATTGTAGAGATTTGAGGTTTTAATACCTTAGTAGAGGTTAAATTAAAGAAGAGGAATCGAATTCATGATGAGGTTACATGGTCGTATTCTACTTTCAATAATGGACGTAAGAAATATTTACAGATTGATACGTATGGTACTAAAACGAGAGAATTTAAAGGAAGCGTCAGCCAATCGATTCAGTTTGATAAAGAAACGGCAGAAGGGTTAATTGCAATGTTACAAAAGGAGTTTGATCTTTAAATAAAATTGTATCTTCCTATAGGTTTAGTTAAATATTCAAGTTTTAGTAGTTTCATAGTTTAAAGTATTTTATTTGGTTAATACTTGATATTACAGATGTGGACTTACTAAATTTGAATATAGGAGAAATGGTTTGAAAAATAAGAAATTTAAAGATTGTGATTTTTTGGGAGGCGTGAAGTTGTTAGTTTCTGAAAGGAAAGTGTTTTCTGTTTTTAAAACTTTCATTAGATACGTTAGAGATGAAATAACAGACGAGAAAGAAAGAGAAGAGGTACTAGATTATGCTATAGGTATTCTTGAAGAGGCTTGTTTAGCAGTTTTAAAGTGTAATAATTGTAATGTACCTTATCAATTTCGTTTTTTCAGGAACCCTTCTGCTGAAAATGAAGAGGAATACGCATTAGAATTAAATTGTGAGGGTTGTAATGATTACTATACATTTAGTGAAGGAGAAGAACGTATTTCATATTTTAATTTTAATGTTATAAAGAAAGTAGATAATCTTCGCCGTTGGGGACGGGGGTTAAAAATGAAGATGATAAAGAATAGGCAAGGTAAAGCTGCTTTACTCTGGATGGATGATAATGAACAACCCACTTTATTGCTTAATGTCAGTCTAGTTCGAAAACCAAATGAAGTTGAGGACATTTGGAAAAAAGCAAAAGTGACTAAGCAGTTAATTAATGATGGGAAAGATCCAAATGTTCAATCACTTGAGGTTAGTGAAAAGAAGTTCTATATAATTAAATGAACAAGGTTACTACTTTTAGTTAACCAAATAGTAAATCGAAGAAGGAATGGCATTAAGTCTCGTTTTGATAAAGCAACATCAATATAAATGCCTGTATTTGGCAAGTGAGAAATGTATAAAACGACAATTAAATATGTAACCACTTGCCAATCCTTTTTATTGATGTATCATCGATTCCTTATAACGGTGACTTTCCCCGTTAAAGACGACTAAATGAGAGTGATGGATGAGACGATCGATAACGGCTTCCGTTAAAATTGGGTTTCCAAAAAAATGATTCCACTCCCAAAACGTCAAATTACTCGTTATGATAATGGTCGTTTTCTCATAACACAATGAAATGACTTGAAATAATAACTCCGCCCCTTGTTTGTGTAAAGGGATATAACCTAGCTCGTCTAAGACGAGTAAATCCAATTTCTCCATTTGCTTAAATACCTTGCTTAATGTCCCTTTTTCATGAGCCTCTAGTAGTTTGTTCACCAGCGTCGCTACCGTATAAAACTTGACCGATAACCTTCTTTGTTGAATCAACTGTAACGAAATAAGGGAAGATAAATAGGTTTTACCTGTACCTACTCCACCATAAAAAATTAAGTTCTCCTGCTTCTCCAAGAATAATCCTTCTAGTAAATAAGGCCGCGTTAATTGTGGCGTTAGGACAATATATTTCCAATTAAAAGGGACTCCGCTCATCTTAGAAAGAGTCGCTTGCTTTAATAAAAGGTTCACTTTTCGCTCCTCCCTTTGCTCAATCTCCTTTTCAAAAAGAATCCGTAAATAGTCTTCATTAGAAGAACCATATCATAAGTAATAATTAGATTAACCCCCCTAAAATAATTTGTCAGTACTCAAACTCAAACCATTGTAAGGCAGTTGCTAAGGCTAAATTGAAAATGTAACCAAATAATAACCATTACCGCTTTTTACAATACCTTTCTCATGAATTATAATTGTTAATTATAGTATTTGATAACAAGTTATAAACCATGGTATAAGTGTAAAAGAGCACGACCATTTTGCCTTATAACTTTGATACGTTAGTTTGACGTTATATTCATAAATGAGAGGATTTGAGTTTGAATTGATAGATAATTTTTGGCGGGATTTACCACGGCCGTTTTTTGTACTTGCACCAATGGAAGATGTGACGGATGTTGTTTTTCGCCATGTTGTGAGTAAAGCTGGTAGACCTGATGTGTTTTTTACAGAGTTTGCAAACACGGAGAGTTTTTGTCACCCAGAGGGGAGCCAAAGTGTGCGTGGGCGTTTGACTTTTACGGAAGATGAACAGCCAATGGTTGCCCATATATGGGGGGATAAGCCTGAATATTTTCGGCAAATGAGTATTGGTATGGCGGAACTTGGGTTTAGAGGTATTGATATCAATATGGGCTGTCCTGTCCCTAATGTCGCATCCAAAGGGAAGGGAAGCGGTTTGATCCTCCGTCCGGAAGTCGCTGCAGATATCATACAAGCAGCGAAAGCGGGAGGATTGCCTGTCAGTGTAAAGACAAGGCTTGGATTTACGGAGGTAGACGAGTGGCGCGAATGGCTTACACATATATTGAAACAAGACATCGCCAATCTTTCTATTCATCTGCGCACAAGAAAGGAAATGAGCCAAGTAGATGCTCATTGGGAGCTGATTCCGGAAATTAAGGAACTTCGTGACCGTGTGGCACCAGATACACTTTTGACCATTAATGGCGATATACTTGACCGTGAAGCGGGTTTGAAGCTCGTTAAGGAATATGGTGTGGATGGCGTTATGATTGGGCGAGGTATTTTTCAAAATCCATTTGCTTTTGAAAAAGAGCCGAAAGAGCACAGCAGTGAGGAATTGCTTGATCTGTTAAGATTACATCTTGATCTCTATGATAAATACTCAAAAGATTTAGAGCTACGACCATTTACAGCTCTTCATCGCTTTTTTAAGATCTATGTCAAAGGGTTTCGAGGGGCAAGTGCATTAAGAAATCAATTGATGAGCACAAAGTCAACAGATGAAGTGCGTACATTACTCGATAACTTTTGGGAAGATGCTGAAGGTCAGGGACAGTAGAATGATGTCATCACTCTCAAAGGGGTAGTGAGTATATATTAAGCAGTAAATAGGCTGGCATGGGTGTGGACCTATTCCAGCCAATTTTTGTTTTTACGTTTTGTTGGGAAAGTGTCAATGAATGTTAAGTTAGAATGAGTTTTGGTCAATTAGGTAAGCTCCACTGATCATGAAGTATTGACTATATTGGGTTAACTTTTACATATGTGGTGTACGGAAATTCTATTACGCTCTTACCTTATGAAGTAATTCAGGGGTAATTTTTTGGTTTGTAGAGAATTGTGTTGAAATCCTTTAACGATGTCTTTGTTCTCAATTAATCGAAATGGTATTATTAAGAGAAAAGGATCATAATGGTGGTGATAACTATGGCGAAAATCCTTTCTTCCGAAGAGTTAATGAAGTATATCTCTAGTATGAATAGTGAGAATTCTGTATTTCAGTTTTCTATTCCTGGAAAAGGGAAGTTTACCCTTGTTCTTCAAGAAGATGATGAACAATCGATAAAAGCTGAGGCTGAAAAAAATCCTGAGCTCAAACGTATGTTAAAGGAAAGCATGGAGCAGTACGAAAATGGAAAAGGCATGACTACGACAGAGTTATTAAGGTCACTATCCAAAAAGGACTTTACAAGCTAATAGATAAGGATGTTGTTATTTTAGCCGTCCTTTTCCCAGGTGAAAATTAAATAGACAATATATGTGACCATATACTTAAATGTTGATGTGGTTTTTTCTTTTTTATTATCAATTTTCTGATGAATTGAGAGGGAGAGGTTGTAGATTATTACGGTTAAACAAAAGGGAGTAAGAGTTGAACAAAAATATGTCAACTTTTTGTGTGAGGAGGAGCTATTTACTATCCTCAAAAGATCAATCAGAACCATTCCCCCCGATTACCTCGAGACATCACTCCTTTCTGTTGCTTAATTTTGATTAAAGCAACGGTTCTTATTATCCAGTTAATACCAAGATATTGAGAGGATTGGCTTTCAGCAAACAAACTGAAGCGATATATTTAGTAAAAAACAGTAGAAATTCATACAGAACGATAATGTTATCTAAAGACACGTGATGAATTTGAATGAAGGTAAAATAGTAAAAGCTTAATCTGAATTTATTTGTAAAAATAACCATTTCATTCATTTATTTAAGCAAGATCAGCAGCACACGCAAAAGAGAGAGAAAGAACTAAAACAACAAATTACCAATATCTCTCATGATTTACGAACGCCTTTTTTGAGAGTCATCTACTTTTCAGTTACCCGTTTTATTTTACTTATGATTATCTTTACCTCTACTATTTTCTTTATCATCATAATACGCTTTCATTTCCTTATAAATATATCTAGCGATGTCTTCAGGGAAATAATTATTAAACTCATGATTGTGCTTGGAAATAAAATTATTATCATCAGTAAGGTTTAAAAAGCTTTTACTCGCTGGAAATAGGTTATCCATTTTTGTTAGAATTTCTCGTACTTTTTTTCGGCTTGTTGGATCATTAGATTGAATAGCATGTCTAATCGCTTGAATTAAATGCCATGTTTCTCTATCCATTTTCTCCTTATATTCAGGATCATGAAGCAACTTTATTTCTTTCATGAGCTGCTTGTCAGCTATAAAATGTTCTTCCCATACTTGGATTAGTGATTTTTCCCGCCTAAATAAATCAAGAATAATAAAAGCAAATTCATCTAATTCTTCCTCAGAAATCCCTTCAATGTTGTACAGCCGTTCCATTCTCGTAATTACTTCTAACTTATCATTTAATTCCGCTTGTTTTTTTTCAATTAACTGCTTCTGTACTAACAATAACTCTCGATTTTTTAACTTCTGACTAGTCATTTGTTCTTTTATTTCAATTAAAGATAGACCAAAATGTTTTAAAATCATGATTTGCTGAAACAGTTCCCAGTCTAATCGTGTATATACTTTTCGACCATTTTTATTCAAATTTTTCGGAGTAAGTAACCCGATTTTATCGTAGTACCGTAGTGTTCTTACCGTTGAACCTACTAATTTTGCAAACTGACCAATTGTTACTTCCACATTAAGACCTCCCTCGTTACTGAATTATATACTGTTACGTAAGGTCGCAATCAAATCGTTTTAATAATATATTTAAGCTAAAAAAACAAAAGCTTGCTTACGACATAACGTCATAATCTATGATTGGTTCTATATTAAGTTTGAGAGGAAGGTTATGTATGGAACAACAATCATTATTTCGAAATCGCCCTTTTATATTTCTATTTATTGGTGGTTTTTTAGCGATTATTGGTTTTAGTATGTTTTTTATGACAACAACTTGGTTTGTCATTTCTGATTTAGGTTCTGCTAGTTCATTGGGCCTTATACTTATTGCCATTACTGTGCCACGTATTCTCATGATGGCTTTTGGTGGGGTTCTCGCGGATAAATTCAAGAAGACGACGATTATGTTCAGTACGAGTTCAATCCAAGGAGTTCTACTAGTTATCATATTTTTATTGAACAATACAAATCAATTAACATTTGGATACCTGATTATTTTGGGATTCTTTTTTGGAACATTAGATGCTTTTTCTGGACCAGCTGGGACATCCTTAATCCCAAAAATAGTACAGAAAAACCAAATCAAACAAGCTAATGCCGTTATTCAGGGATTGGGTCAGATTGGTTTTGTTATTGGACCTATTATAGCTGGGAGTGTTATGGAATTCGCTGGCGTAACAACTGGTTATTTAGTTTCGGCTATTATTGTTCTTTTGTCTGCCTTTTTTATGTTTCCACCTTTCTTAAAAGAAGGTCCCGTAGACAATACAATTAAACAAACACCGCTTAAAGATCTCATCGAAGGGTTTTCCTATGTAAAAGCAAGTAAATTTTTAATGACAGGTATTCTTATTTTAATTACGTTAAACTTCTTTGCCTTTGGAGCGATATCCATTGCCATCCCGATTTTAGTGGAGACGTATGGAGGGACACCTATTAATCTTAGTTACATCGAAGCTGCTTTAGGGGTTGGGATGCTAGTAAGTACAGTCATAATCGGTGTGGTCAAAATACGCCGGAGGGGATTAACCTCGATTGCTGGATTAATTGCAACATTAATCGTAGCTATAGCGTTTAGTCAAATTCCTAATTTGTATATTTTGACAGCATTAGCGTTCTTAATAGGATTTACTATGACATTTGTGGCCATCCCATTTTTCACTTCAGCACAAGAAGATACGGATCCCCGTATTATGGGGAGGGTCATGAGTATTGTCTTCTTAGCAATGAACGGGTTTGATCCGCTTGCCTATGCAAGTGTAACTTTACTCGTTTCGAGAGGATTTGATATTCAATTAATCATTTTTTCCTTTTCTATTGTTGGATTAATGATTGCTCTTGCCATTTTATGGAGAGGACAGACGTTTAGAAATTACAAGTCGACCTATTAATTTACCTTCAGGAAAAGACCACTTTCAGGTTAAGTGGTCTTTTTTAGGTTGTCTGACTAAGGGAAGTCTTCTACAAACAGTCCTGAGTAGCAGACTCAATACGGTGCAGTAAAAGATTTAAGTGGCTTTGTGAAGCGGTGTTCTTAAACTAGACCAGTACTCCTTTCTTTTTTGATAAAACGATATAAAACATTACTTCAAATGGAGAAATGTTGATTGCAACTAGAGGTTGCGGTCGTCGCAACCAATGTTAGCTTTACTTTTTACGGCCATTTCAGTAATATTTGTGGCAACATAGCAATAAGTTAAAGGCTAGAACAACTGAGAAAAGGTGATAAAAAATGATATTTGCTGAGAAACTTAAAAATGAAAGGCAGAAAAAGGGATGGTCACAAGAGGAGTTAGCAGAGCAACTATTTGTCAGCCGACAATCTGTTTCAAAATGGGAAAATGGTCAGAATTATCCTAGTATCGAAATTATCATTAAAGTGAGTGATTTATTCGGTGTTACCATAGACGAACTTTTGAGAAGTGATGAGGATTTAAAAGAAAAAGTGATTCAAGATAGTAGACAATTAGCACATCCTAAACTGAAATTTCTATTTGATATGTTTTGGTTGATGGGAGCTGCCTTTTTCCTTTTCAAAATTGTCTCCTTAGCTTTAAACTATTTTACCGCCATAAATATTCCACTTCTCGGTGGCTCCTTTATCTGGAATTTTGGTCCCCTTATTTTAATGGTTGGTGGGGCAATTGGTTCGAATACATTAAAAGATATGTATAAAGAGGAGTAGGAAATCTACTCTATTTGAATACTGCCTAGGTGCCACATCCGTTTATATACAGTGGGGCACTTATTGTAGAAGGGAGGTCAGCTAGTTGAAAGACAAAGAAAATAATCATTCAAACCAAAAGATATCCGTATCTAGAACGTTAACCACGAAAAAACGAGCCACAGCACTCGATATTGCTAGGGGATTTATGCTCCTTCTTATCGTCTTGGCTCACGCACCATTATACTTGTACGGCGTAGAACCTGGCATCATGTCGCAACCACTCAGCACGAATGCAAGTGACAAAATGATCAATTTTATTAGCCATTTGTTCGTTGAAAACCGTGCTCGCCCTATGTTTGCAGCATTGTTCGGCTATGGAATGATGTTGGTCCTTCAACGACAGCTAGACAAAGGGACAACTATAAAAGAAGCAAAACGTTTGCAACGCCGTCGTGCATACTTTTTAATATTGTTTGGATTTGTACTTGAGGTCATTGTAGGCGGTGATGATATTCTTGCACCATACGGCATAGCTAGTTTACTACTAGGATGGTTGCTGTTACGAGGAAATCGGGCCCTTTTTAAAGTGTTAGTAGTAGTAAGTGTATTTTTTCTCATCTGGTTGCCATTAGGATGGATGTTCATTGCTCATGAGATGGGGGGATTGACATTAGGAAATGAGATTTCTTCCAATCACACTTATTTCGTTAGAATGTTTGCCAGTTTCGTGAACTTTCCAATCATGCTTGTTTTCGTTCATTTGATGTTCCCCGTACTTATCCCTGTTATGGTGGGAATGTGGGCAGCACGGAACGAATTATTGACGAAACCACATCAGCATCTGAAAAAATTAGTTTGGATATCGATTATAGGAGTATCTATTTCCATTGTAGGTGCTCTTCCATTAGCAACTTATGGCTTGCAGCTGTGGGAACCAACTCCTTATATCGCCGGTCTAATTTACGCATGTCATATGATGACTGGATTTGCCGGAGGATTTGGGTATGCGGCCCTATTTGGTGTCATTGCGGTCGTGCTCAAACACCCTGGAGGAATATCGAGAGCTCTTACAGCATTAGGAAAACGATCATTGACCTTCTATATTTTTAACGAAACAATGCTCGTGTTTATCCTATCTCCGGCCTTCTTAAATCTCGGTATGACTTTAACTGCCACTGGAGGAGCGGCAATCGCCGTATTGATCTGGAGCGGGGCTTTAGGGCTAGCAGTTGTCTTAGAAAAAAAGCAAATCCAAGGACCAATTGATAAACTACTACGGTATTTGGTGTATCGGTAGCGATGGTTGATGAGTTTAAAATCCAAGACTAAGAGTCAAGGGTTAAAGGCTAATGAAAACATAGAAAGCTATGTAACAATTACGTTGATTGAAGAAGATGGATATGTCAGGTTAGGATATGAAAGAAGATGGATTTTTCAATGTAAAAAGTATTCTAAATTTCCAACAAGCACAAACATTATCAATGAAATAAATACAGCAAAACAGCACTATCCCGACTTTTGGATACTTGTTGTTCCCTTAAATCCAACTGCAAGTCAAATCGATTATATTGATAGGTTAGATAAGAGCAATCCATTCAAGATTGGTATTATTACACTAGTGGACATAGAAAGCATGTTACATCAATTTCCTGAAGCGAAAGACATTCTTTTAACAGGTAGACTAACTACAGAAGGAGCTGAATAAAATGTATGAATTACATTACGATGAAACGGAACAAGTCATTTTTCAAGTAGACCCAAATGGGAAGAAAACCATAATAGCGAATGATTCACCTTCAAAACCTCTTTTTTCAAAAGAGAAGACAAAAGCTATTTATATTACTCCTCTAGAATGGGAATGTACAGGAAACCTTTATTTATATGATTTAAAAACAGGACATGAGCTATCTTTATTTAAAGCAGAGGGGGATAAGCAAGTTCCTAAATTCGCTTCTTGGTTGGACGATGACCATGTACTAGCCATCATTGGTTATGGTATGGGGACAATTAGTGTAGGTGGGAATGTCTATTCAATTAATATTCATTCCATGGAAAAGGAGCAATTAACGGATTACCCCAATGAAATTCAAATCACACGCTTTACAGTAGAGGATGATACATTGAACTTGGAGGGGATTAAATATATTGATGATGAATTAAATCAATTTGTCCCTTATCAAGAAAAAATAGCTTTGCCAAAAAGAGTGAGGTAAGCGAGGAGAAGTTGTGATAAAACCATAATTTCTTCTACTACTAAGTGTTTCTGTCCTATTTACTCCAGTTTCAATGTTAGAGATGATATGTAAACAACTGTAGCTTATAATAAAAGAAAAGAGCGGGATGAGATATGAAGTGGCAGGAAATTAGAGACTTATTTCTGAACCGTTTGTGCCGTGCTCTTAAAAAAATTATGAAAACTATCGATGAGTAATGGAAAAAAAGAATCTTGTTGCATAATCATGTATCCTTAAAAAACTGGTCGGTGCGAACCGGAAGCTCTCATAAAATCCCTGGGAGATTCGCACTGTTTAAGTATTTTAACAAAAACGCTTGTATGACGCAGTTTAATAGTTAAATATAGATAGAAATTAACTATTTTGAGTGTCTTTTTTAGAATGATTAACGTTTAACTGCAGAGGTTCGCACTTAAAGGTGCTTGAAGTGTTGATGTATCTAGCTTCAAAACTTCCGCTGTCGCACTCTATATGGGTGCGTGGATTGAAATCTTTTAGCTTGCCTTGGGACACTTATACTGTTTTGTCGCACTCTATATGGGTGCGTGGATTGAAATACTGCCCCACCGGGTAAAGTTTTATTAAGCGGAGTCGCACTCTATATGGGTGCGTGGATTGAAATGTAGAAAGCCGTTGAAATCAGACATACGCTACCACGTCGCACTCTATATGGGTGCGTGGATTGAAATGTTTCGGTGATAGCTTCGTCCACGATTTTATCGGGTCGCACTCTATATGGGTGCGTGGATTGAAATGTTACTTCGACGCCCCTGTCGCCACTTCTAAGCGTGTCGCACTCTATATGGGTGCGTGGATTGAAATAGTCAATACATGTCCAAA
>NZ_ALPT02000100.1 GCF_000292245.2 Alkalihalobacillus alcalophilus ATCC 27647 = CGMCC 1.3604
GGCCGTTGAAGACGCTTTTTGTCTTCATAAGGACGACCGATTTTTCTCGAGCTTCTAACAGGCGGAGCTAGATTGAATAAAAAGCGCAGCCTGTTCGGTCAGAAACGAGAAATATCAAGGAACAACGCTAAGTTCGCGACGTCCTGTCGCAACGCCTTGTACCCACATCCTGTAGGCAGGGGCGACCGATTTTTCTCGAGCTTCTAACGGACGGAGCTGAACTAATTCCGTAATGGTTTTTTCGTCATTAACATATGTTGCATTCGTTGTTGCGTTTTCGGTTCAGCGACAAGACTTAAAAAGGCTTCTCTTTCAATATCAAGCAAATACTGCTCATCCACGAGCGTTCCTTTTGCAACTCGCCCTCCAGCAATAACGAAAGCCAATTTTTCAGCAATTTTTAAATCATGTTCACTAATTCTTCCAGAAAAATGCAAACTTTTCGCTCCTAAAAGCATCGTCGCATAGCCGGTCTCACCTACGACTGGAATAGGCTCTCTAGTCGGTGGCATATAGTGATTTTTTTCCAGAGTCAGAACGGTCTGTTTGGAGCGCTCAATAATCTCCTCTTTATCAAAAATAATCACATCATTGTCACCTAAATAATTTAATTTCTGTGCTTCAAGAGCTGAAGTTGAAACGGAAGCCATTGCGATCGTTTCAAACGTCTTATTGGCTACATTTTGTAAATCAAATTTAACGTCATTAGCCGCATTTTTTAGATTTCGCAAATAAAGTTCTTTGTTTCCGCCACCACCCGGAATAAGACCGACACCAGTTTCGACTAAGCCCATATATGTTTCAAAATCGGCATGAATACTAGCCGCTGGTAAGCTCATTTCTACGCCACCACCAAGAGTCATTCCAAATGCTCCGACAACGACTGGTTTAGCTGAATAACGGATTTTGCTCATTGTTTGTTGGAAAATATGAATGATATCTTCAATATCCTCATAGTTGTCACTTTGAGCTTCTAATAAAATCATTAATAAATTTGCCCCAACACAGAAGTTTTTCCCTTGATGACTAATCACAAGCCCTTTATATGATTTTTCTGCTTCTTCAACAGAGCGACGAATCATATCGAGTACATCAAGTCCAATTGATTGATTTGGTGAGTGCATTTCCATTAATACGACATCATCACCAATATCAAGTAAGCTTGCACCATCATTTCCAAAAATCTTCTTCTCTTTTTTAAGGAGAGTTAAATTGTAATGTCCATCCTTTTTAGGAATTGGAACATAATTCTTAGTTTTTTCATCATAATATTGCTCATTTTGATAAAAACTAGTAAAACCATTAGCGATCATTTCATCGACCCAGGCTGGAACCGTTAAATCTGATTCTTTCATTTTCGTTAAAGTTTCTTTTACACCTATCATATCCCACATTTCAAATGGGCCAGCTTCCCAACCAAAACCAGTTTTCATTGCGATATCAATCGAATAAATATCATCGGCAATGTCATCCTTTTTCTCAGCTGCATAAACAAGTACATTCGAAATTAAGTTCCAGATAAATTTCGCATCTTTACTATTTTGAGAAACGATAAAAGATAATCGTTTTCTTAATGATTTGATTTGTTTTGTTTGTCCGATTAGTTCCGATTGATACTTCGTTGTTTCATCATATTCTAATGTTTCTGGGTTTATGGCTAAAATAACTGATTTCCCGTCTTTTTTGACTTTTTGGTAAAACCCTTTTCCAGCCTTTTGCCCAATAGCTCCATTTTCAACCAATTTTTTCATAAAGCTTGGTGGATCAAATAATTCTTGTTCCTTACCTTCTGTATGATCATAAACGGTTTTCGCTACATGTAAGAATGTGTCTAAACCAACAACATCAAGTGTTCGGAACGTTGCACTTTTAGGTCGCCCGATTAATTTGCCGGTTAAAGCATCCACATCTGATACCGTTAATCCGCTTTTTCCCATTTCTTGTACGGTTAATAAAAGCCCATACGTCCCAATTCGGTTAGCGATAAAATTAGGAGAATCTTTAGCTAAGACAACAGTCTTGCCTAATCTTTTTTCAGTAAACGTTTTCATATCTGAGACTATATTTGTGTCAGTTGAATTACTTGGAATAAATTCAACGAGCTTCAAATATCTTGGCGGGTTAAAAAAGTGGATTCCTAGAAAATTCTTTTTAAACCCATCAGAACATGTGGAAACCATTTTTTCAATGGATAATCCGGAAGTATTCGAACTTACAATACAACTTGATTTTTTCACCTTCTCAATTCGTTCAAAAAGGTCTTGTTTGACGGACATATTTTCAACAACCGCTTCGATAATCCAATCCACTTCAGCTAACTTCTTAAAGTCATCTGTTAAATTACAAGCTCGAATCAGTTTTGATTGTTCACTTGTACCGAGTGGAGCTGGTTTCATCTTTTTCAATTTCGTAATCGCTTCCAAAGCATAACGATTCTTGACTGCGGCATTATCTAAAGAAAGTCCCAGCTTTGATTCCTTCTCTGATAATTCCTTTGGCTGCAAATCAAATAACAATGTCTGAATTCCTGCATTGGCCAATACTGCAGCGATCTGCGCCCCCATTACTCCCGATCCAATAACGGCAGCTTTCCTAATTTGAACAGGCATGAATACCCTCCTCATTGTTAAAATATAAAATTACCCTACTGTTCCATATGCAAGTGATTGACTAAAGATGCTACTAAATCGTAAGTCCTCATAAAAATTCGGTCATATTTGCTAATACGACTACGATTATCAATGTTACATTTAAAATTGATTTAGACGATCACACAATGGAATTGTAAGCGCTTAATTATATAATTCGCGATAAATCGTCGATATCCTGCAATATTTTTATTTTTTTTTAAATTTATTCAGATTTTTTTTATAACGTTCTGAATTGAAGGTGCACCAATAATTGTCGCTTATAAAAAGAAGAAAAAAATCAAAATCTATAGGGGTAACCGTCTTAAATTTAACGGTTCATTATTTTTTAGGGGGAGATTTTATGCAACAACAGCAAAATCAAGGTCAAGCACAACAGCAACCACAGTACCAAGAACCACCTGCCATTCTTTCAACGAAGGATAGCCTTTATTTATCAGATATGCTGTCATGGAATTTAGTCGCGATGAAAAAAGCTCATTTTTATGCGGGTCAATGCCCTGATCCTGAAATTAAACAAGCGTTAGAAAATGCTGGGCAAATGCACAAACGTCATTATGAGAAAATCCTGACCCATTTACAACCCCAACAACAGCAACAACAAGCAATGGGTAACCAGCTTCAATAAATATCCAATTAGGATTGCTAATACGTGTTTTCGAACATACGAAGGAGGAATTCAGATGAGCCAAAAAATTCAAAACCCACAAAAACCAGTACCTAAGACTCCACAAATGTCAGAGCAGGATTTTATTACTGATCAACTTTCGACAGAGAAATACTTGTGTAATTCCTATAGTCTCGCAGCAACAGAAGCGAGCCATGCTCAATTGTTCCAAGACATTAATCAGATCGCAAACGAAACCCATAACTGCCAACGTGATTTATTTAATGTTATGTTCAAAAAAGGACTATACAGCTATGATGCTGCCGAGCAACAATCGATTCAACAAGATTATCAAAAGTTCACTGGCTACAAAAATCAATTCCCTTATCCACAAGGGCAAGGCGGACAAAATTATTCCTAAAGAACAATGGCAAGTTGAATGTGTCTAAAGAAAAAATGCTTCCGGTGATTTAAAATCACCGGCTTTTTTATATGATATTCCATTTTCGTATTATTGCTCCAGCTGGGCGGCTTTCCTCCTCTCTTTTTTCACATCATCGCTGGCGTCAGACACATCACAAAGACTAGCAGAATTCCCTATCATTGCATCGTTCCACAAACCTTGTATTCAAAATTTATCTGCTTCTCTTCACCATTCTCCATTTCTTTTTCCGTATAGAAACCTTCTTTTACTTCTTTTTCACCGATCAGAATCACCTTTTGCACAGCTATTCGGTTAGCTTTTTTTAGTGCTTTTGTTATCTTTTTAGTGCCTAATTCCATTTCAACATAGAAGCCGTTCTTCCTTAAATTTTTTGCAACTTGCAACGCTTCTTGCTCATAACCTAATGGAATAATATAGTAGTCGATTTCTGACTTTGAATTTTGGCCTCTTTGTCCCAAAGCATTACAGATCACATCTAAACCAAATGAAAGTCCTACGGTCGGGTAGCAATCATCCGTACCAAGAAAACCCCCTACCGCTTCATCATAACGTCCTCCCGCTCCAATACTTGATTGAATCGAGCTATCTTTTAAAAAAATCTCATAAATTGTACCTGTATAAATTTCCAAACCTCTTGCTAAGTAAGGATTAAAAACACAACACTCTGTTAAATCAATAGCGTCTAAATAATTCAGCAGCTCTTCTGTTTCCTGTACTCCTTCTAGAAACGATTCATTCCGAACATCCATTTTCTTGAACTCTTCAAACGTCCATTTTTTATTTAAAAACTCAATAATCTTTTTGATTGACTCAGCTTCCACAGCTTTACCCTTTAATTCCTTGACAACACCATCAACCCCGATTTTTAAAAACTTATCAATCGTTAAAATTGCTGAATTTATTTTTTCTGGATCTACTTCAAAGCTTTTTAATACCCCTGATAACAACTTACGGTTATTAATTTCAATCTCAATATCTATTCCTAACTTCTCAAAAGCATCCACAGCCATTGAGATTAATTCGGCCTCAGCAAGCTGTGATTGAACCCCGACTATATCAACATCACATTGCGTAAACTCACGGTATCTCCCTGTTTTAATTGGTCCATCCCGAAAAACTTTTCCTATTTCATATCGTTTGAACGGCATTGACAAAGTAGGATTCATAGCAATCACTTTCACAAAAGGAATCGTCAAATCATATCTCAAGGCAAGTTCTCGTTTTCCTCGATCGGTAAGAAGGTACATTTCCTCTAAAATTTCCGCACCTCCACCATATTTGGACGCTAATAATTGGACCTCATTTATAATAGGTGTTTCTATCGGTAAACAGCCGTACGCCATAAAAATATCTTCTAACGTACGCCGAACTTTCCTTCTCACTGACTCCTCCTTTGGCAAATAATCTATTGTACCTTTAACATTTTTAATTTCAACATTTTTCCTCATCTAAAACCCTCCTAATATTTATAAATTAAAGAAAATAAAAAACCGCTATCGATTAAGATAAACTCTTTAATCAATGCGGTTTCATGGGAAAAAGTCTTCCTAAGATTAATTTTTTAATCTGTAGCAAGACTTTTAAATATGATGATGGTTGTTCAATAAAATTGAGCGGTTTCGACTATTCATACTAATCACACTCCTAGATTTCTGTTACTTTATCATTTCTACAAAAAGAAAACAATATTTAATTAGAAAATTACTCAAATTGACTTTACATGAACGGTTCAATCGTTGACAGTCTGAACACCTCTCTTCGTTTGCTGTTGAAGGAAACTGTGCAGTAAAATTAAGAGCTTCGGCTGTCGCTACCAAAACCATACTCCGCGTCCTGCGGGAACCTTGCGAGCCTCCTCGGCAAGCCTTGCGGGGTCTCGCTCCACGGTTTATTCCCGCGGGAGTCTCCGTATGGTTTTGTCCGCTAAGTGTAGGGGAGATGCTTGATGATATGGCCATTCTCAATTAGCTATTTCTAACGCAGAAGGACCTTCTTCTTCACTTTGTTGGTTACGGAACTAAATAGGGAGTTGCCACCTATTTTTTTCTAAGTCTGCAGTCATCAAAAGACAGGATAAACAAGCTCGATCATCTAGCTAATGTACAGAGCATCAACAATGATTTGTTTACAACTGTAACGGATTTAGTCATTGAAAGAGAAAAATCATTCTCAAGCTAATGTACGTTGAAGTCATGACTGTTTTTTTATTCAATGAGAAAAAGGAACCTAGATTCGATTCCAGTATCTAGCGGACAAACAGACACGGAGACTCCCGCAGGAATAAACCGTCCAATGAGACCCCGCAAGCGTGAAACGCTGAGGAGGCTCATGAGGTTCTCGGCAAGGACGCGGAGTGTCTGTTTGGGAGCGACAGCCGAAGAGCATTGTACATTGTCTATTTTTTCTTAATGCACAGTTTATCCGTTTTGTGTGATAGTACGTTCTCGCTTTTCAAACATGTCAAGGGCATTTATTTAAGAGTTTCCCTTTCGCTCTGCCAACTAGTTGAACGGATTTTCTCGATGCGAAAGTTGAGAAAATTAAAATAAAACACTTGATTTTTTCCTTATTTATCCTTTAATATACAACCAGATGATATATATCAAAAAGATATAAAAGGGATGAAACGATATGGCACAAGAAAATCATACAAAATACGCAATACTTGGAATATTAACGACATCCTGTAACTCCGGTTATGAGATTAAACAAATGATCGACAACAGCTTAAATCATTTTTGGAAAATTAGTTACGGACAGATTTATCCGATGTTAAAAACGTTAGTTACTGATGAGCTAGCTTATGTGGTGGAAGTTGCACAAGAAAACAAGCCAGACAAAAAGACTTACTTTATTACCGAAAAGGGGCGAGCGGTTTTACAAAATTGGCTTGAGACTCCAATTGAAAAAGTATCCATCGAAAAAAATGAGTTGCTTTTAAAACTATTTTTCAGCAGCAATCAAAAAAAAGAACAGCTTACGATTAAACATATCGAACAATATATTGAAAAACTTCAAGAGCGATTGGCTGTTTTTTTAACAATTGAGCAATCCATTCATACTCATGGCACCGGACACCTTGATGAACAGTATTGGTTAATCACATTAGATTATGGAAAAAGAGCGACACAAGCCGCAATCGAATGGGGAAACGCTGCAATTGCTACCATTAAAGGAGGAAACGTAAATGGAGAAAAGGATTGAGACAAAAAGAGTAACCGCTGCCCATCGTGATAAACTGGTGTTATTTATGATTGGGATGAGAGTGAACAAGTGGTGGGCAATTCATAAATGGCTCCCCGTTGCTTTCGCTATGCCCGCTATGATCAAAGAGCTATATCAGAATAAAGAGTATGGTTGTTTATCGATGGAAAGCTTTTTTAGTTTAAGAACGACCTATTTGCTTCAATATTGGCGTTCAGAGGAAGAGCTATTTGCTTATGCAAAAGGGCAAACCCATTTAAAAGCCTGGAAAAACTTCAACAAACGTTGCCGCAACAACTCAGCCGTAGGTATTTATCATGAAACGTATGTTGTGGCTCCTGAAAAGATGGAGTCAATCTATGTGAATATGCCAAAGTTCGGCTTAGCAAAAGTATCCGGCTATGAGAAAGTAACAAAAAAATTACAAACCGCTTCACAAAGATTGGTTAAGAACTAAAGCTTAAGGGAATTGATTGCAAGAAAACCGTGGAATGGATTTCCTTTCCTTAATAAAGGAAGCTCATACCCTGTTTATCGACTTACTTATTTTTATGAATAGCCCTTTCATTAATCAATAAAGAAGGTGGAAAAGAAGTGCTCGAATTTTTAGGTATTTTTAATGCAGTTCTATTTCTTGGGATAGCCGTTTTCCAACTATTATTAGCGTTTGGAAAACCATTAGCTGAATATTCGTATGGGGGCAGGTTTACTGGAGTGCTTCCCTTACCGTTCCGAGTAGCTAGCTTTGTTTCAAGCTTGTTTTTAGTTGCTTTCGCTTTCGTTTATTTACAGTACACAGGATTCATTTTTCCTGGAATAGACTTCCCATTTTTTAAATGGCTAATTGTCGGCATCGTTATCTTTCTTTTCATTAATACAGTTGGCAACTTAGCCTCCCAAAGTAAAAAAGAGAAATTCGTGATGTCTCCCCTTTCAGCACTAGCTTGTTTAGCCGGCGTTATTATTTTAGTTTTGACATGGTGATTTAACGTATTTGCCGGGGCCGAAGTAGTCATTATTTTTATAAAAAAGTTGATGAGAAGCCTTTCAGCTCCTCACCAACTTTTTTATTATATATAGTTCCTTATTGCAATGCTTCTGTTAAAGGTGGAACGATTTGCTTTTTACGTGAAACAACACCTTTTAGTAAGGCTGTTCCATTATCTAATGTTACATTAAAGGCCTTTTCAACAGCTGGTGCTTGACTTCCTAGTGTAAGAACTACTGAGTTGTTTTCTAAAATATCTGTGACAACTAGTACAAATAAATCAAGTTTTTTCTCTGCGATTAGTTCAGTTAGAACCGGCTCGATTTCAGCTTGACGATTGATCACTTCGTTCGTATCAACCGTGTTGACTTGAGCAACTTCAACTTTAAATTCACCCATTGAGAATTCTTTTGCATCAATTGAAATTAATTGTTGAACCGTTTTACTTGTTGTATCCGCTCCAGCTTTTAACATTTCTAATCCATAGCTGTTTGCATCAACACCAGCGATTTCAGCAAGCTCTTTTGCAGCCGCTACATCTTCATCCGTGCATGTTGGCGATTTGAATAATAAAGAATCAGAAATAATGGCTGATAACATCAGCCCTGCAATATTTTGCTCGATTGCAATGCCTTTTTCTTTATAAATTTTTAAAAGGATCGTTGCTGTACATCCAACAGGCTCTGCACGATAGTATAGAGGATCGGCTGTTTCAAAATTAGCAATACGATGGTGATCGATTACTTCTAAAATACGAACATCCTTAATATCAGAAACACTTTGTTGGAATTCATTATGATCCACTAAAATAACTTCTTCTGCTTCATTCGCGACCGTTTCCACAAGACGGGGTGTTTCTGTACTAAAGGTTTTTAAAGCATATTCCGTTTCTCCATTAACCTCACCAAGACGAACCGCTTCCGCTTGGACACCTAATTTGTTTTTTAAATCTGCATAAGCAATCGCTGAACAGATTGTATCTGTATCAGGGTTTTTATGGCCAAAAATAAGTACGTTAGACATAATCTCGCTCCTTTTAAATGTTTACATTTTTTTATCTATCATCGATTCTACCATGAGTTGTCCTACTTTTACATAATCGATTTTACAACAGATTGAAACGAAAGCAAACCATCTCGATAGGAATAATTTAAATTATTGAATAATTAATCCGTTCTTCCGTTGGTCAAGCTGCTTTTAGGCGGCTTTCCTCCTCTCTTTTTTCACATCATCGCTGCCTAAAGCTTCTCCTACTAAAAAGAGTTCAATGAGGAATTATCTCGTCATCGAACTCTTCTTTATCATCACTTCGCTATTAAAATCGATTCTGCTTTTTCAACCAGTTCCTTACTTGGTGAATCAATTCCTTTAAGAGGATACGGATACCCAAGTGCCTCCCATTTATAAACGCCCATTTGATGATATGGCAACACTTCTACTTTCTCGACATTAGTAAGCGTCCCAATAAAATCAGACAAACGTCTTAAATACTTCTCATCATCATTAATGGTCGGTACGAGCACATGTCGGATCCAGACAGGAATATTTTTCTTTGACAAGTATTTCGCAAAATCAAGAGGGGCTCGATTTGGTTTCCCCGTTAGCTCACGATGTTTTTGATTATCGATATGCTTTAAATCTAACAAAACGAGATCCGTATATTCAAGCAATTCATCCAGTTCCTTTAAAAAAAGTTCTCCCTTTTCAAAACAACC
Organism: Alkalihalobacillus alcalophilus ATCC 27647 = CGMCC 1.3604; assembly: GCF_000292245.2. Classification (GTDB taxonomy): domain Bacteria; phylum Bacillota; class Bacilli; order Bacillales; family Bacillaceae_D; genus Alkalihalobacillus; species Alkalihalobacillus alcalophilus. The sequence continues at coordinate 9,608 of NZ_ALPT02000100.1, forward strand.
GCCCGATGAATCGATCGTCGTGTGGATGCCTCGCTCTTTACACGCTTTAAAAAGTGCGATTAGGAATGGAATCTGCAGAAGGGGTTCCCCACCGCTAACCGTAATCCCTCCATTCGAAGCGGCAAAAAAGGGACGGTAATCCTCAAGCTCAACTAAGATTTCCTCCACTGTTTTATCGGTTCCGGTTCCAATTTTCCAAGTGTCGGCATTATGGCAATATTTGCAACGTAACAAACAACCTTGTAGAAATAACACATAACGGATACCAGGCCCATCTACTGCCCCAAATGTTTCCACTGAATGAATATTCCCCTTCATGCGATCAACTCCTATCTAGATTGGCTCCGTTACCTTTTCCTGTTCGGCTATTGCACCGTGGAAGGTACGGTTAATAACATCCAATTGTTGTTCTTTTGTTAATTTAATAAAGTTTACAGCATATCCAGAAACACGAATGGTTAGCTGTGGATAATTTTCTGGATGCTCCATTGCATCAATTAACTGCTTTTGGTTAAAGACGTTAATATTTAAATGATGGCCTCCTTTGGCGATATAACCATCTAAAATCGCCACAAGATTTTGAACTCGAGCCCCACTTTCTTTTCCTAACGCTTTTGGCACAATGGAAAAGGTGTTCGATACACCATCTAAGGCATAATGATAAGGAATTTTGGCCACCGAACTTAAGGAGGCAAGAGCACCTGAACGATCTCGTCCATGCATCGGATTAGCTCCTGGAGCAAATGGTTCACCAGCCCTTCTGCCATCTGGTGTATTCCCTGTCTTTTGTCCGTACACGACATTAGACGTAATCGTTAATACAGATGTAGTCGTTTTCGAATCACGGTATGTCTTATACTTTTTCAATTTGTTCATAAAGTTTTTGACTACTTCAACAGCAATTGCATCGACGCGTTCATCATTATTTCCGTAAGTTGGATAGTCTCCTTCAACATAATAGTCAATGACCATTCCTTTTTCATCACGAATCGCGTGAACTTTAGAATGTTTAATCGCACTCAGAGAGTCAGTTACAACGCTAAGTCCGGCTATTCCTGTTGCCATCGTGCGTAGAACCTCTGTATCATGTAAAGCCATTTCAATTCTTTCGTAGCTATATTTATCGTGCATGTAATGAATGATGTTGAGAGAATTAATATAAAGTTCTGCTAACCATTCCATCATGACTTCAAACTTTTCCGCGACTTCCTCATAATGAAGAATGTCACTTGTAACCGGCTCCATTTTAGGACCAACTTGTTCTTGTAACTTTTCGTCAACACCACCATTAATAGCGTATAATAAGGTTTTCGCTAAATTAGCTCTCGCTCCAAAAAATTGCATTTGTTTTCCGATACGCATTGCTGATACACAACAAGCAATCCCATAATCGTCGCCCCACTCCGGTCGCATTAAATCATCATTTTCATACTGGATTGCACTTGTTCTAATCGACATTTTCGCACAAAAGGCTTTAAAGGCTGCTGGCAACTTAGTCGACCATAAGACGGTCAAATTTGGCTCTGGTGCTGGTCCAAGGTTCTCAAGCGTGTGCAAAAAGCGAAATGAATTTTTTGTCACAAGGTGCTGACCATTTATCGACATTCCCGCAATCGATTCGGTTACCCATGTCGGATCGCCACTAAATAATTCGTTGTATTCAGGCGTTCTTGCAAATTTGACCAAGCGTAACTTCATCACAAAATGATCAACAAGCTCCTGGACTTCCTTTTCAGAAAGTAGATTTTTCTTTAAATCTCTCTCAATAAATATATCTAAAAATGTTGAAACTCGTCCTAAGCTCATTGCTGCCCCATTTTGTTCTTTAATGGCCGCTAAATAAGCTAGATAGAGCCACTGGAAAGCTTCCTTCGCATTAGTCGCCGGCTTCGATAAATCAAATCCATATTTAGTCCCAAGCTCCTTTAATTCTTCTAATGCTCGAATTTGTTCAGCTAACTCTTCCCTCAACCGAATTTGCTCTTCGGTCATCGTTTGACTCGTTTCCTTTTTGTCCTTTATCTTTTGTTGGATTAAAAAGTCCACTCCATATAAAGCGACCCGGCGATAATCACCAATAATCCGTCCTCTACCATAGGCATCAGGTAAACCAGTAATAATCCCTGCTTTTCTAGCTTTCTTCATCTCATCTGTGTAAGCATCAAAGACTCCTTGGTTATGTGTTTTGCGATATTTAGTGAAAATTTCTGATATCTCTTCATCGACTTGATACCCGTAAGAGGTTGCTGCTGTTTCGGCCATACGAATTCCACCAAATGGCATTAACGAGCGTTTAAATGGTTCATCTGTTTGAAGCCCTACAATTTTCTCTAATGACTGATTCAAATAACCGGGACCATGTGAAATAATCGTTGAAACCATTTTAGTATCTAAGTCATAGACACCGCCTCGTAGCCTTTCATCATTGGTTAAATCCATAATTTGCTGCCAAAGTTGTTTAGTAGCCTCTGTTGCCCCTTCTAAAAAACCTTCATCACCATCATAGCTCGACACATTTGTAAGGATAAAATCTCTGACATCGACTTCCTTTTTCCAACTTTCCCCTCTAAAAGAATGCCATTGCTCCATTTGTTCTTCCTCCTCATATTTTGGAATAAAAACAATAACAGATTAATTGAAATGTATATAACAGCTATTACACTTTTATTGTACTACCAAATTCAGACAATGGATTATCCCAATTATGAAGCTATTGTGAACACTTTCACAAATGTTGCTATTAGTTGATTTAGTCCTCCTTTTTAAGCGATTAGTCGTTTCAGTTTAATTAGATACACGTATTAAATTTATCTCTAACTGTATTAGTACTATTTAGTTATGTGTTATAATAATGCCATGAAGATTCTCTTTTTTTCTCAAAAGACTTTTTCTGAAAACATGGACAGAGCGAAACCGCTATATCTTGAATCGACCTTTAGATAAATGGTATCCTCCAACTCAGATCCCTTTCTCCAATTTTCTGTCCGTTTCGACTTTTTCCCTTTTTCATATGGCTATTTTGGAGTTTTATCTAAATCATTTGTCGCATATTGAAGAACTTTTTATTGGAAAGAAATAAAGGAAAACACACCTTTTTACCTAATATAAATACTAATAAGAATATAAAACGGGAGGTTGTACGATTGAATGAAAGTGATTTAATGTTTACAGTGATAGAAGGTATGTGTGAAGCTTGTGTCTTACCAACGCTCCCGACATTATGTGTTAGGACAGGACATACAAAAGAAGAGTTGTTGCCGCTATTAGCTCAATTAAAAAAAGAAGGTAAAATCGAATGGATCAATGAAGAAATCGTCATATCCTTACCGAAACCCGAGTGGTATTTAGACTATTTACTTTCTCTTCAAAAAATAAAAGTGCTGCCATAGAGTCCAATAATGACTTTATGGTTTTTCTTATTACTTATTTTCACAAATTCCCTCTACTTAACCTAGATAACAGTTGAACTTTCCCTACTATATTGTTGGCATCTATACAAAGCACAACATTTTATCGAAAACTTGCCCTAAATAAGCAGTGGGTAGCTACTCTCCTAAATTGGAGAGTAGATGGGTACGAGATATAGCGATAAGCCGAGTTGAAGCTGAAGCTAACTTGGCTTATTTTTGTGCTTTTCGGCTCTTAATACGCCGAACTTCCCTTCGCTCGGCTCTTTTTTCTGCTTCACGGTTCTTAATACGCCGAACTTCTCTTTGCTCGGCTCTTTTTCCGCTTCACGGTTCTAAATACGCCGAACTTCCCTTTACTCGGCTCTTTTTTCTGCTTCACGGCTCTTAATACGCCGAACTTCTCTTTACTCGGCTCTTTTTTCTGCTTCTCAGTTCAAAATACGCCGAACTTCCCTTTACTCGGCTCTTTTTTCTGCTTCTCAATTCTAAATACGCCGAACTTCCGCTTTACTCGGCTCTTTTTTCTGCTTCTCAGTTC
>NZ_ALPT02000101.1 GCF_000292245.2 Alkalihalobacillus alcalophilus ATCC 27647 = CGMCC 1.3604
GTGATAGAACTAATGTCACTCCTAAAATAAAAGGAGTGGCTGAATAATGAAATGTGTAATTTACGCTCGTGTAAGTACGAAAAGAGAAGAACAAAAAAACAGTCTAGAAAATCAAGTTTCTTTAGCTGAACGAATGGCTAAAGAACATGGTTTTACCATTGTTGGACATTACATTGATAACGGAATAAGTGGAACAGGTTTTAAGAACCGTCTAGAAATTAATCGTTTGTTAGATGACGCTAAAGAAAAAAAGTTTGATGTCGTTATTGCAAAATCAGTATCAAGATTAGGTAGAAACCTAAGTAAAAGTTTGTCTTTAGCTGATGACTTAGAACAAGAAGGTATCCGTTTAATACTACCTGAGGATGATTATGATACTGAGACAAGTAAAAGTAGGTTCATGTTCAACCTAAAGGCTATTCTTGCAGAAGAAGAGAGCAATAAGATGTCAGAGCGTATTAAACTATCACTAAGAGAAAAGGCAAATAAGGGCGAATATAAAGCCCCTCAAGCCCCTTATGGTTATTTCATTAACCCTCTTACTAAAAAGCTAGAAGTAAACGAGGACAAGGCTGCCATTGTAAAAGAGATTTTTAGACTTTACCTTTTTGAAGGTTGGGGTATGTTTAAGATTTCAAACTATCTTATGAGAATTGGCACTCCTTCACCTAAAAACGGTAAGAAGTGGCACCAAAACACTATTAAGGGTATGCTCAACAATCAGGTTTATGTTGGAAAGTTAGTTCATTGTAAAGAAGAAACACTAAATACCCTTGCAAAATCTGAACTTTACAAGAAAAGAAAGCTAGTAGAGCCTGAAAAACAAGTTATTATAGAGAATGCTCACCCTGCTCTTATTGCTGAAGAAGACTTTCAAGCGGTTCAAGAGTTAATGAGAAAAAAAGGTAAGCACAAGAGTAACGGTAAAGAAAGCCTTTTTGCTCATATCGCTCAATGTGCAGACTGTAAGAGTGGAATGCACTTCAAACCTGATAGACGTAATGGGGCTTATGTTTGTGGGGGCTATGTTAAGCATACTACCTCCTATTGTTCCTCACACATTATTGAGGAGAGGTTGTTGCTTAATGCAGTTAAAGCTGATATTAAAGCTATGATAAAAGATACGGTAAAAGTTGAAAAACTATACGGTATAGCTGAGAAGAAAGCTAGTTCGTTACAATCCTCTCTAACTAAGGAACTAAAGCAGATTGACAGGAACGTTGATAAGTTTAACAATCAGGTAAGTAGTTTACTTACATTACATGCTGATGGGGCTATGACAACTGAGATGTTTAAACAACAAAGTGAACGTATTTCCATTCAACTTCAGGAATTAGCTAATAGGAAAGCACACTTACAAACCGTTTTAGCAACAAAAAAAGATAATACAGAACAACTTCAAGCCTTTAAAAAGGAAGTAGAACGCTTTTCAGACTTGGATATTGAGGATGAAAACATACTAAAACAAGTTCTACAAAGGCTTATTAACAAGGTTGAAGTATTTGAGGAAGGAAAGATTAAAATTCATTACAATCTTTCCCCCTCTTTTTCCTCTTAATTAGGTACAGTTTAATTAACTGTATCTTTTAAAACAAGTTTCACTATCACTTCCACATGCGTACTCTGCGGAAACATATCCACCGGCTGTACTTCCTTCGTCTTATAGCCACCCTCTTCAAGCACCTTCAAATCCCTTGCAAGGGTAGCAGGGTTACAGGAAACATAAACGACTCGCTCTGGCTTCATTGCTAGAATTGTCTCTAGTAACTTGTCATCACAGCCTTTACGTGGTGGATCAACGACGATAACATCTGGTCTTACACCTTGGGCATACCACCATGGGATAACTTTTTCAGCTTCTCCAACGGCAAAATCGACATTATCAAAACCGTTGATTCGTGCGTTTTGTTTAGCATCACTGATGGCTTCAGGTACAATTTCAACTCCGAGAACTCTTTTCGCTTTTTGGGCTAAAAATAAGGAGATTGTTCCGATTCCACAGTAAGCGTCAATCACCGTTTCATGCCCTTTGATATCGGCATATTCTAAGGCTTTGTCATACAAGACCTTCGTCTGAGCAGGATTCACTTGATAGAAAGAACGAGCCGAAATCGCAAAACGGATGTCGCCGATATAATCATGGATATATTCTTCACCCCAAAGCACTTTTGTTTCGTCACCGAAAATGACGTTTGTCCGTTTTGGGTTAATGTTTTGCACAACTGATGTCACTCCTGGCAATGCTTCGCGAATGTCGTCGATAATGTTCTTCTTATTCGGCAATTCTTTCCCTCTTGTGACGAGGACAATCATTAATTCTCCTGTCTTTTTGCCTTGACGAACGACGACATGGCGTAAAGTGCCACGGTGTTTTTCTTCATCATACGCTCGAATCCCGTAACGAGAAGCAATTTCTTTGACCGCTTGGACAGCGATATCATTTTCTTTTTGTTGAATGATGCAACTGTCCATATCGATAATACGATGGCTTCGTTTTTGATAAAAACCAGCGATGAGCTCGCCATCTTTTTCTCCAAATGGCACTTGAGATTTATTGCGATATTGCCAAGGCTCATCCATTCCGAGAGTTGGATGGACAGGAACATCCTTGATTCCACCAATGCGCTCAAGTACGTCCTGTACTTGTTTCTGTTTCATCTTCAATTGAGCCTCATAACTTAAATGCTGAATTTGACAGCCACCACATTGGTGAAAGATTGGACAGGGTGGTTCCACACGATTTGGGCTTGCCTTGATAATCTTTAAAAGTTTCGCAAAACCATAGCCCTTATTCGTTTTGAGCACCTTTGCTTCTATCTTTTCTCCTGGAATCGCTTCTGGGATAAATAAAGCGTAGCCATCGATTTTTGCTACGCCTGCTCCCTCATGGGTTAAATCTTCTATTTGAACTTCAACGATATCATTTTTTTGTACAGGTAATCCTTTTTGTTTCATTGTTTTTGCCGTCCTTTTTTATATGCTATAAGTGATTGTAGCATATTTTGTTCCTTATTAGGAAATGGCTCCAACCTTTAAGCACCGCCACTATTTGCCGCCGCATTATTTCTGCGCTGAATCGAATTAACGCCAATAATCGCTAAAATTAATTCCTCTGTTGACAAATCCGTGGAACGATTCGTTAATTTAAAAGCAGGGGCTGAAAAAAACGAGCTAATCCGCTCAAACTCTCCAACGACTTGCTCCGCTTCATTCAAAATTTGATAAGAATGGGAAAATGCCGGGGCTTGAATCAGATAACGAGTATCATCTGGCTTGATGTAATAAAACTTCTTGTTCCAAGACCACATTTGTTGTTGAACATAGCCTAGTTCTTGCTCTTTATAATCAACCATTCGCCATTTACTTGAAAAGCCACGAAAAAAACCACGCATCATTTCTATTTTATTTTCATCTAATATCGAAACCTTTGTTGAAAAAGCAGACTTTAAATCAAGAGAACCGATTTTCTGCTCATTGCTATCCATAATATCGGTTAACCCACTTGAAAAAAAGTTCTCACGAAAATAAACAATATGTTCCATACAAACCACCTCACTTACTATCTTTTCTTATTTTACGCAACAACTAAAGAAAAAGTTTCGAGTACCGTCAGGAAGCTTTTAACGACACTGAGAAAGTAAGGTTCACACTCAAAACTAAAAATTGCTTAAGGTGGTCTTTATTATGAAAGTGATTCGCATTACACAACCAAAATAATAGCGAAATGAAGCGATCTTCTCATCCGCTGATTAAGCAGTACAAAATAAGGACAGTTGGTAAGATAAATCACTGATTCCTCCATTTCCAATATTACGGGATTGGTAATGGAACCTACTAGTTCTAAAAATTAGAGTGCGAATAAACCAGGATTAGTAATGAAAGATATGCATTTTATAAATTTCGGTGCGAATACCTCTTAATTGGTAATGAAAAGCCAGACCGCCTTGGATTAGAGTACAAATAAAAGGTGAACGACATTAAAATTCGACAACTCCCCGAATTATGCACACCCACATGACAACTGGTTTTCAGTAACCTCCTTATCTCAAACCGTTGACTTATTCAATTCCCCGTTTTACAATAGTCCTATCTTAAATCGGAGGAGGATTATTAAAAATGTATTCAATGAGATTGCGTTTCCCAACTTTGAATTCGTAATTTAATACGATCAAAGGCTCTGTTTGTGCAAGCAGAGTAAACGGGAGCAGTCTGTCCTTTTTTAATAATCTTCAATTTTAAGCATCGCTGTATGCTTATTTGTAGAAAGGCGACTCGTTCTGCCTTTCTTTTTTATGTTTAAAAATTGTTCTACTTTTTGCTTCAAGAAAAGTAGGTCTCTTTCATGTAACCCAAAAAATGACCGATTATAGGTGGCATTTTGGTGTACATGAATTAGGAAAGGTGTACCCGTTTACTCCCGATCACAGGCAGAAGCTTGTGATTTTTTTCATGTAAAAAAACGGGGAGGGATTATGATGGAAACATTAACATTAGAACTATCGAATATAGAAATCTCTTTTTTAGATAAAGTGATTCTCGATATTCCAAAACTATCGGTTTATCAATTTGACCGGATTGGCATTGTGGGTCAAAACGGGAGTGGAAAAAGTACATTACTCAAACTCATCAAGGGAGAGTTGCACCCAAATAAAGGGAAGGTTAATCATCAAGTCGACTTTGGTTATTTTGAGCAGACTGAACCACCAACAGACGGGACTTTTGATTACCAAATGCTTGGTCGATTGGCGATTCCTGAAACGGCACGTAATCACCTAAGTGGTGGCGAACAAACTCGCTTAAAGCTGGCCCAATTATTTTCCACTTATTATGAAGGGTTATTGTTAGATGAACCAACGACCCACTTGGACCAGAGCGGGCACCAATTTTTAATTGAAGAGCTTAAATATTATTACGGCTCTCTCTTGCTTGTCAGTCATGACCGATATGTGTTAGATGAGCTGGTTAATAAAATTTGGGAAGTAAAGGATGGGAAAGTAACCGAGTATACAGGGAATTACTCGGATTATATCGCACAAAAGAAGCTAGAAAAAGAGCAGCAGCAGGAGCAACACGAGAAATATGTAAAGGATAAAAATCGTTTATTAAAAGCGGCTGAAGAGAAAATGAAAAAGGCTCAAAAAGTCACACAAGCAAGCAAAAAAACGTCTCAAAAAGAAACAAAAGCAAAAGCGAACTTAATGTTTATGACCAAATCAAAGGATACGAGTCAAAAGGCGATTCATAAAGCAGCAAAGGCTTTGGAGCAAAGGGTCGAACAGCTCGAGGTCGTTGAAGCACCTGAGCGAGAACGATCGATATCGTTCCCACAACCAGCATCCTTGCAACTTCACAATAAATTTCCAGTGATGGCTGATCGTCTAACACTTAAGATTAAAGGGAAAACATTACTTGATGACGTCAGCTTCCAGTTTCCACTCGGCCAAACCATCGCGATTACAGGTGACAACGGCTCTGGTAAGTCAACGCTCCTGCGTCATATTTTGCAAAACGGTGAAGGGTTGACGATATCACCAAAAGTCGAATTCGGATATTACGCCCAGCTAAGCTATCATTTTAAAAAAGAAGAAACGGTCTATTCCTATATCGAGGAACGTAGTGTTCACGAAGAAAAAGTGATCCGGGCTGCCTTGCATTCGATGAATTTTTCAGGTAATGATATTAAAAAAGATGTTCGTAGCTTAAGTGGTGGTGAGCGTATTCGCCTTATTTTGTGCCAGCTCTTCCTAGGTCGATACAATGTGCTCGTCTTGGATGAGCCAACAAATTTTCTCGATGTCAATTGTATGCAAGCTTTAGAAGCATTTATTAAAGGCTACGCAGGTACCGTTTTACTCGTTTCCCATGACCGTACATTCGTCAAGCAAGTCGCCGATCAAAAATATAAAATTGAAAATCAAAAATTAAACTTACTTTAAGAGGTGTTTTAAAATGACAAATACGATTCCAGTACATGAAATAATAAAAAGAGCTAAACAAAATGGCATTGAATTAAAAGAAGAAACGATTAAGATAAACGAATCTGGTCTAGATTTTCAAGTCGCTTTAGCGGAATCCGTGACAGGCGAAAAGTGGCTACTTCGGATTCCCCGTCGAGAAGACGTCTTTCCGAAAACAAAATCAGAAAAAATCGCGTTAGATTATATCGCCCGCCATGTTTCTTTTGAGGTCCCAATTTGGGAAGTTCACACGCCAGAATTGATCGCTTATAAGCAATTATCTGGTGTTCCAGCAGCCACGATCGATATGGAGAAAAAAGCCTATGTTTATGAGTTGGATGAAAACAATGTCCCTGAAAGTTATCATCAGTCTTTAGCCAATTGTCTAGCTGAGTTGCATAAGTTACCTTTGAGCGAGACGGAACTTCCAAGTGAGATTATCGTTCAATCACCTGAACAAATTCGAGCAACGATGCAAGAACGAATACAAAAAGTGAAAGAAAAATTCCCTATCAGTACTGAACTTAGGTCTCGTTGGCAAAGTTGGATTGCCGACGATGAGATGTGGCCAGAGCGAACAGGGATGCTTCATGGCGATGACCATGTTGGGCATATGCTCATTAACGAAGAAGGGGCCATTACAGGTATGATCGATTGGACTGAGGCACAAGTTGCCGACTTTTCGAAGGACTTTTTACCACATTATATGGTTTTTGGTGAAGATGCTCTTGATAAGCTGCTCCATTATTACAAGCAAGCCGGTGGTTACACTTGGCCGAAAATGAAAGAGCATATTATTGAATTGCATTCCACATACCCAATTGATATTGCCGAATTCGCCATTAGTTCTGGGTTAGACGAATACAAACAAATGGCACTCGAAGCTCTAGGTGCAGTGGGATCGGAGTAAACAGTTAAAAATATAGACCTATCGAAAGGAAAGAGGCTGGGACATAACTAACTGTAGAAAGTAGAAAACGAGTCCAAAAAACATATTTTAGTTGTTTTTCTGTTCTCTATTTCTCCGTTTTGGATTTAGTCACTTCATGCTATTACTTACAAGGATGAAAACGAAGATTATCCTGTGCCCTAGCGGACGAAAACATGCGGAGACTCCAGTGGGATCTAGTGGCAGGGTCGAAATCCACTAGTGAAACTAGTTAGTTCGACGCCTTGCGATTGACGCGGAGCATGATTTTCGGGAGCGGTGAGTAGAACGCCATTCATCACCATCCACTACGTTTCCAATAAATAGAACGAAAGCCGGTAACATTTTACATGAGTAAAATGTTACCGGCTTTTCATATCAGAGAAGGGTGCATACGCTTTTTTCCATTCTTTAGAGATTAGTTCACTAGGTGGAATGTATCGTCCCTTATTACAGTATATAAACTAATCATGCCGCCGGAGATTTCTCTCCTTAACTTGTATGATCGTGCTCTTTAGGAAAAATCTGAACCTAGAAAGCCTCCTACCTTTTATCGTCTTTATCATCCTTTTATATACTTGGATGTTCGTATTCTCTTAAGTCTTCTTTTTCAATTTGAATCGTACTATGTTCAATATGGAGCTTATCTCTAATATAATGATTCGCTTGCAACAAAATTTCATGATGTTCTTCTGAGTACGAGGGATCAATAACAAGATGTGCTGTCAAACTATTAATGCCGGATGTAATCGTCCAAATATGCAAATCATGTACATTTATGACCCCTTCAATTTCCATAAAGGCATTCTCTACCTCTTCAACATTGATACTAGCAGGAGTGCCCTCTAAAAGTACGTGCACAGTATCCTTTAATAAGCGAAAGCCTGAAGAAGCAATCATTAAAGCAATGATTATACTTAAAATAGGGTCCGCCATATACCAACCAGTGAAATAAATAATAATCCCAGCAATTATTGCAGCGACAGATCCTAATGTATCACTAAGGACATGCAAGTAAGCACCACGCATATTAAGATTATCCTTCACATCTCCTCGCATGAGAGCAAACATAGCTCCAATATTAGCTAAAAGACCGATGAAAGCTATTAGCATCATAGCTCCACCCATGACTTCTTGAGGTGACATTAGTCTACCAATCGCTTCACGAATCACAAATGCAGCAATAACTAACAATGCCACACTATTAAACAAAGAAGATAACACTTCATAGCGATGATTACCGAAAGTACGTTTATGAGTGGCCGCTTTTGCAGCTAAAATAATTGCTATTAAACTGATGAATAAGTTAGAAAAATCATTAAACATATGAACCGCATCAGCTAAAAGAGCTAAGCTTCCTGTCCAAAGTCCCCCGAGAAATTGAATAAACATCCAACTTCCAATAATGATCATTGCGATAACTAAATTTTTCTTATTTGCCTGACCTGTCGCATGATGATGACCGTGATGATGAGCCATTTTACCACTCCTTCACTTATTATCAATATATGAACACATATTCATATATTGATAATAACATACTTCCCTCTAGAAATATAGTCTTAAAAATCAACTAGAGCTCTAAAACATTCCTAATCATGAATGGAGTGTTGAATCGTTTTCTCAAGAATTTCCAATACATGTTCATCTTCCGGAGAATAAAACATAGATGTACCTACTCTACGTGATTTAACAAGTCGTAAATTTTTCAGAAAACGTAATTGATGGGAAACGGTTGATTGTCCCAAGGCCAACTGTTCCACAATCTCCCCTACCGAACATTCCTTTGCCGCTAAAAGATGTAAAATTCTTATCCGTGTCGGATCACCAAGAGCCTTAAAAGTTTGGGATACGATAAACAACGTTTCTTTATCAAGATCAGCATAATGATTTGTCATAACGTGGCACTCCTTCAAGTGTGATTATATGTACATATTAACATATTTTATAAATGAGAATAAATACCTTTACGCCTATCAATAAAACAAACAAGCATCCCCATAAGTCTAGACGATCAGGATGCTTGTTCTAGTTTAATGCTTATTTTTCCGTTCCTTTGGTGTGAGCATTTGAAAGTGCTGATACAGGTTGACGAATTCAGCAGGTAACTTCCCGCCATGTTCCCCATCTAAATTCAATTTCATATCCTCATCTTCAACAAAAACCTTGATACGGTTTGCCTGTACATATAGCACTTTTGAATGGTTGAGATGTTCTCCTCTTAACGCCAATCCCGCCAAAGTTAAAAATTCTGGAAAGCTTGTTTTTTTAACAATAATAAAGTCAAACATTCCGTCTTGTAGAGATGCATCTGGAGCCAGCTTCTCAAAGCCTCCAACCGAGTTCGTATTAGAAACAAGAAACATCATGATATCGCCTTCAAAAAGCTTACCATCATACTCAATTCGAACAAATGTTGGTTTGATTTGCGGCAGCATTTCCAACCCTTTTATATAATAAGCCAATTGTCCAACCATTGTTTTCATCTTACTTGGAACTTCATAGGTTAATTCCGTCAAAGCTCCTGCTGCGGCAATATTAATAAAATATTTATCATTCACTTTCCCAATATCAATTGGTTCAATATGATCGCCGCATAATACGTCACATGCCTTTTCAATATCTTTTGGAATACCTAAAGCCCTTGCAAAATCATTTGTTGTTCCAGCAGGGATTAAGCCGATCATCGGCCTTTCCTTTAAATGAGCCAAACCATTGATTACTTCAAAAATGGTACCGTCACCGCCAGCTGCGATCACAAGGTCATATCCATTTTTTGCTGCTTTCTCTGCTGCTCGTTTCGCACAGCCTTCTCCTGTTGTCGCATGCGCCGATGTTTCATAGCCCGCAGTTTCTAAACGCTCTAAGACATAGGCTAAACTTTTTCGGATTTGTTCACGACCTGAAGTTGGATTATAGATCAGACGTGCTCGTTTCATAAATATCCCCCTATTTTCTCTTAACAGTACAAGTCTAAATGTGTTGTCATTGTATGAGTCCATTCATCATTTTATGCTTTTAACACATCGTCATTTTCCCACGCTTCGAAGACCTGACCAGGAGCCAAGTTTCTTTGTTCCACATATTGTAATAAGTTCACTAAAGACTATTTTACATCAAAATGGAGCCAAACAACAAATTTCACACAATAGATTCGATAATTTGTCATGATTGTTGATTGTGCCAAGTCCAGCATCCTTAGCTATTACAGTACTCATAATAGGTCTGGGGAAATTGTAAGAATACAGCTCAAAGTCAAAGAGTGCTCAAACAAATTACAGGAAAATAAAGGGGATAAAAAAGCCAATTTTTATGGCTGGGTATAGACCATAATCGAGTTGCCCGCGATGAAGCTGATCCGGTTTTTGCCGTCTCCAATTTTGTAAGTTGTTTCTTCCAAGTGAGCGTTGTCGACCAAAAGCTGCTCGCCCTCTAAAAGCACGTCACTTTGTTCACTCACATATGTCTCAATAAGTCCTTCATACTGAATCACCCAATCCGCAGATAAATCACTTGGATACAATTTGATTTTTCCGTTATAATTTTGACCGCGTACTTCTAATTCCAATTCATTTGGAATTAAAAGTGTCGGCCGTACTTCTGGTTGATAATTGTATAAACCTTTCACAGTCGGTAACGCCTTTAACGATATGTAAAGCGTGCCTCCTTTAATATGTGTTTGTAAATAATCCTCGATTTTTGTAACGACCATTTCTTCATTAATGGTCTGATAAGTTCCGAACACTTCTACAGCATCATGCTCTGATGCTTCAATATTTAAATCCTGGCCATCGGCTTCAACAACGACTCGCTCGTACCTCCCTGCCACTTCCTCAGAGTATGAAGGTAAATTTTGAGTTGTTTCTGTTTTATGACCGATCGAATAACGGAATTCCTCCATTAGACCTGACACCGATAAAAACATAAAGCTCAACGCAATCGTTCCGATGATTCCAACGAAGAAAATACTGAGGAAATCATATTTAATCCGTGCATCCTCATCATCTCTTTTTTTCAAATAGACGAGCATTTCCGTCCCGACAATGATCAGTAAAAACGGCCACCATGACATAAATAAGTCATACATACTTACATTTAGCCAGTTTGATGCTACTAAAACGACTCCAAGTAATATTAAGGTAATGCCCATTGAAAATGAGCCAACTCTCCAAGTTTTCAAATCTCAGACTCCCCTTCTCTATCCTTTTTCTCTTGTTTTTTTGAACCAGAAAGCAAATATACTCCTGCTGCAATTAATAATGTGCAGACGATAAATGTTTGGAAATAATTATAAAACCAAAACCGTAAATCCATTCCAAAATGTTGTTCAAATGTTGGAGCTAATGCATGAATTAGTACTTGATCAAATAAATAATAACCACCAAGTAAAATCGCTCCAATCCCAATCCACTTTTGGTAATTCTGAAAGGCTGTAAAAATCGGGACATCCTTTAAATTTTCATCGTATTGAGCCACCTTTTGTAAGGCATCAAAAAAGCTATAAAACCAAATAATTGGAATTAAGAAAAGAAACATCGTCAAACGTAATAAATCCATTAAAAATAAGCCGATTAAAAACAGGGCCATGAGCTGTAATCCACGTCGTTGCAGGCCTAAATATAAATGACCAGCCCCTGGGAAAATCGCAAATAGCATCGCAATTGGTTTACTTTTGCGCCCAATTCGGTTCGCTTCTATATCCTCTAAAATCGAGCGGTCCACAAGTTCTTCGCCTTTGCCCTTTTTATTCACAAATTGAATGACATCAAATAGGTTAAAAATCCAAATAATTGGCAGCAATCCTAAGAAGACAATAAACACACCTTGTCCGGTAAGAACCGTTGTAAAAATAACCATTGTGATTAAACCAAAGAAGGCAACCATTAACGTTAATCCGCGGTTCATTAAACCAAGCTGCATATGGCCAAGTCCGGGAATGAGTGACATAAACGTAATAAACAGTCGTTCACTATCATCTGTTTTTTGTTGGACCTCCCCTTCTGTTGGTTCATAACTTTGATTCCTTAGTACATTAATAACAGAATGAATAAATTGAACGAACCATACACACATCGCTAAAAAGAAAGCAATTAGGGCTTCTCCTGCAATATAGCCAAGATCAAAAACCATTATTATCCCAAATGAAAAAAGAATCGTAAACGGCATTACATATATTAACGCCATAATAGGTCTTCTTAAGTAAAAGAAGCTCCCACCTGGGATAAAGGCTAAAAAGAATGCTACTAAATTATTTCTATTCATGATGACCGCCCCTTTCTGCGTTTGTCATTTTATCAAATACTAACGTAATTTTATCTAATACACGCTCCGAAACTGGTAGAGGTGTCTCTTCATCGCTACGTGGTGATTCCTCTTCATGTATACTCTCAAGATGGTCAGAACCAAAGGCAATTTCTTCAAATATACCGGAAGTCATTAAGATAAAAGTGAGCGAGGCTGCTAACACATAATGAAGGAGAGTTTGTTTCTTTTTCGGCTTCGCTTTTGATGGTTTTCTATGAATTGGTTGATTCTCTCCATTTGCCACTTCCGGTAATTCAAGCAGCTCATTCATTTGGCTACGACTCTCTACTCTGATATCTTTCATATGCAGCCGTTGCTCTGCTTTTGCTAGTGGCTCGACTTTTTCCATCACAACATCAACAAATACGGCTGGCTCACTTGTCGCAACGTCAATCTTTTCTAATGCCACCATATAAACACCCAAGCATTCGTCACACGTATAGAGATGCTCCTCCATCGTTTCTTCCATTGCTATTGTTACCTCACCATTTATATACAGAATCCAATCTTCTTCTGTAAATCGATTATGACTCATCGAAACTCATCCTCCTTCCATCTGTCTTTAACCCATTTCCTCGCTCGGTAAAGTTTCGTTTCCACCGTTTTCACTTCCACCTTCTGCTCATTGGCAATTTCTTGATAGCTTTTTTCTTCTATGTAAAAAGCAATTAATACATTGCGATAATTTTCAGGAACAGACTCCATCTTTTCAAGTACAATTCGTTTTGTTTCTTTTTTAATCAGTTGCTCTTCGATTTGATTGCTCGTTGTCGTGCCTTCCCAATCACCTAGAGCCTCTTCTTTCCGCCTCGCTCGTTTCCGTTTTTCATCGATAGCCATATTGACAGCAATTCGCGTAATCCATGTCTTAAACCCGCGAGCTTCATACTGGGGGAGAGCATAAAACACGCGGACAAAAACATCTTGAGCTAACTCTTCGGCATCTTTAACATTTTTGATTACAGGCATAATCGCACGAATCACATGAGCTCGATGCTCTTCAACAATTTGTCGAAACGCCCACTCATCGCCCTGCTGAGCCTTTTTTACTAACTCATCCATATAGAGCCGCTCTCCCCCCTTCTCACTGTCTACCTATTAGACGTTTATTCTCTCAGTTTCCCCTACAGTTGTGA
>NZ_ALPT02000102.1 GCF_000292245.2 Alkalihalobacillus alcalophilus ATCC 27647 = CGMCC 1.3604
ATTCATTATTCAACAATTACTTGTTCACAATATTACTCCTATTTGTGTGACAACTTCAAAGTGGAAGAAAGAAGAAATTGAAAAGATAGCTCCTTGTTCAGTTGAGCTTTTACAAAATATAATGGGGAGTAATGCTAAGAAAACTATTAACCAAAACATTACACACGTTTTTGATCCTTTTTTTGATATGAATATAGAATATGGGATGCACTTTCTTCAAACTTCAGGTACGTATATTACATGTGGCTTGCGAGACCAACCGCCATTCCCATCTATTAATAGTTCAACTGACAAAGAATCTACTCTAAGAGGTGCATTGGCAATGAGTATTATGAAAAATATCTCTATTTTAGGTAATTGTTTGGGAGTCAAAGAAGATTTAGAGAGTGCTGTCAGTTTACACGGTAAACATAAAAAAATGAATGTTATCATCGATAGTAAGTATGAATTACATGAAAGCATAAATTTTATAAGGAGAACTTTTTTTGATCCTTCTAAATTTGGAAAGTGTGTGATATCCCTTTGACGCTTACTACGCCCATTTAAAGGAGGCTTTAACAGACAGGTAAGAAAGAATGAAGCGGCGGTTTGGTGAACATTATCAGCATGAGTTCGATCTTGTTTTCGCCAAAAGGGACGGCGGTTTTCATAATCCATCCAATATTCGGAGGCAATTATATAAGCTCATGGAAAAAGCGAAGGTGCGTCGCATAACGTTTCACGACCTTCGACATACGCACTCGAGTATGCTCATTCGGAGCGGGGCCAATCCAAGAATTGTCCAGAAGCGCTTGGGCCATGAAGACATCCAAACCACCTTCCGATACTACGGTCATTTATGGGTGAATGCCGATAAAGAAGCGATTGATTCTTTAGAGCTCGAGATGGAAAAGCACAAAAATAAGTTCATCCCATGAGCTGAATGTGAACTTCCCCTTCAAAATAAAAAATGACGCAAGATTTCGTATAGCCGAAATCCTGCGTCATTACTGGTGTTACGTATGATGGAGCATAGCGGGATCGAACCGCTGACCTCTACGCTGCCAGCGTAGCGCTCTCCCAGCTGAGCTAATGCCCCGTATTTATTTGACACTGCCAAAAAACAAGAGCATGTGTCTTTTTATGTACAAGAGATATTATAAAAGGTTTCGCTTATTTGTGCAAGTCTAATTTTTAGCCTAGAAGCAAACCTAACCCCCACCAGCCTATTGCTGCAATAATGCCAATAACGAATGAACTAATGACTAGTTCTTTCTTTAACTTTTTCTCTTTGACAAAATCAAATATTGTCCAGCCTATAAACACGGTAAAGCCAAAAATAATCGCATCCATTCATTTGTTTCCTTTCCTTTAAGCACTTTAACCATTTTAGCAGATATTTCATTTAACAAACAAGTGATTATGGTCGAATTATCCTTGATGATCTAAATTCATTAGAAGGTTTTTCAGAAACTATTTGTGAGTCAGTTATCAATTAAATCATTATGAACAATTAATAAAGCAGGTTTCTTTTCCCTCTGTTAGGTAACTATTAAATAAACAGCACGGGTAAATTGTTTAACAAACATGATAATAAGTTGCTTGTGAAATAGCTTTGTTCATGTGAGATTAATAGATAAGTAAAAATATAAGGCTCTTGAGGTTAGTGACAGTCCCTTCAGAAAGGAGGGATGTCGTATGTCTGAGTTTGAAGCGCTTGAATTAATCATTACCGTTGCAACGAATGCTGCTATGTACACCATTGCACTTGTGACGCTCGTGATTACAATTGTGCTTCTGATTAAAGACAAATAACCCTAGAGCTCCCAACTCGTAAGGTTATTGTGTCTTGCGTTTGAAAGTTTTAAACCAGTCACTAACTGA
Organism: Alkalihalobacillus alcalophilus ATCC 27647 = CGMCC 1.3604; assembly: GCF_000292245.2. GTDB lineage: Bacteria > Bacillota > Bacilli > Bacillales > Bacillaceae_D > Alkalihalobacillus > Alkalihalobacillus alcalophilus. The sequence goes on from NZ_ALPT02000102.1 coordinate 1,864, forward strand.
CAGAGTTATTTTTCACCTAGTAAATGTGGTTACCGCCATGTTTACTAGGTTTTTTACTATATGAAACATTATGAAGAGATATACAGCTATTTTAACTTTTATTTAATTATACAACATATATGTTCAGAATTTAAATCAATAATCTAAAAATAATTAAAAAGGGTGTTTATAGTATACCATCTTTCCCTCATCATTGTTGTTTAAACTACTGCTGGTTGAACTTATCGCACTTTTGTTGGTTCGAAAGTTAAGTTATAATTATGTACAGAAGTGAGGTGAATAGGTGGATTTATTCTTTTTGTTTATATGATTAATGTATAGAGTTGTAGTTAAGGCTTGGTGTTGGCTAATGTGTTGAAAGACAGGCTCATTAAGTTTTGCTCAATTAAATGAAGCTCACTAATGATAAATAGTGACTATCTGGAGCTTTATCCATCAAATAAATGAATCCATTTTATGATGATAAAAAAGTTTGGTTATAGTAATTTAATCATGTTAGCTATTGGGATTGTGATTATGTATATGATTGTTGATTTTAAAACCCCTGATTTTTTAGATTTAACGCTTATGGTTGTATTTGGTCTAACCATTTTGTTAAATTTCATTAGATTTATCTATATTTATAAAGAAGCAAATGATGAGTGAGCTATTTGCTGTAGCTGAAATAGGTGATATTTGTTAAAGGAGGGGGAGTGGTATCTTAGGATAGCCTACCCCCTCCTTTATCTGTTTATCCGGAATAATACCTCCTCACACTCATTTGCAACACATCCTCTAAATCATCAAAACGAACAAGGAAATAGTCCGCCGCTTCTAGATGATGTAGGTTCCCACCATTTATAAATAAGTCCGCCTTTAATTGCTCAATGTTAATAGAATAAGACTGTTGATTAAAGGGGTCTTTTGTTAATGAAGCTTGGTTAACCGTGATAACCGCTAATGAATCATGGAATTCTTCAGGATAAAATCGTTCATACGGTAAATTTAAAGAATAATGAACATAAGAAGCTGATAAATCTGCGGGTAATAGCATCCATTGAGGATATAATTGCCCGTCGATTTCATCATAATAAACGCTTGATTTCATAGTTTAATTTTTCCTCCCCTACTTGTTTCGATAGCTGCTGAAGCATTTGTTTCGTTGAATCGTAAAGGTCTTCGCTGCTCTTCAGTGATTTTTTTCTTCTATTCTTTTCTTCCTGTTGCATTTTATATTGAAATTCTTGGCGGTTTCTCTCATTTTGAATGAGCTCAAACCGTCTCCTCACAAATTTTTCAGGAATCTCAAATTGATCGACTAAATAATCAATTGATTGATTTTTCATCACTTCTGGTTCAAAGATATGTCGAGGCATAGAAAAATAAAGAGTATACCAGTTGGCTTGTTCTTCTTGAAGTTTAACAAACGATTCAGGTAAATAACGCTGATCGCCTGTATGCTTTAGGACATGTGACAACTCGTGAAAAAAATCATACCTTTGTTCAAAATACGATTTTGATTGATCAAGATAAATGATCGCAAAATGTTCATCCCCAATAAATTTACTGGGACCATTAATGTATTCGATATGAGTGGAGAATATATGGCTAATGTTTTCAATCGTTAAATCTTTTACTTGAACAATCCCATGCTCTTTAAACAACTGGCTACATTCCATATCTCGATAAGTTGAAAAACGCACTTTACCACCTCTTCAATAAGAATGTATGTTCGTTTTGTGAGGATAATAAAAACCTCATTCGAGGCATTTATTATGTATAAATGAGTATACCACATGAAGGTCTCTACCTTTTTAAGGAAAGTTACATAGAAAAGACCTAATTTTATTTTTTTGATTCTTTTTCTTTTAAGAAACGTTCTCGTAAGGCCCGGTATCTTTTTAACTCTTCTTCCATTACTGATTCAAGGTGTTCCTTTTCATCATCGGTCAAATTATGGGCACCTTTTCGAAACGCTTGGTTCAATAATCCGTCTGGATGATCGGTTCGTCCAAGTAAATAATCGGTTGTTACACCATAATGATCAGCGAATTTTGTAATTAAATCGGGGTCAGGTTTGGAATGGCCGCTTTCGTATCTAGATAATTGATAGTTGGTTAGTTCAAAAAAGTTTGCCGCTTCCTTTTGTGATTTGAAAGGACTATTTTCCCTCAGCTTTTTTAATCTCATTCCTAAAGTATTCTCCATAAGCCGGCCTCCGATTGCTATTTATACAATTATTATAAACGATTTGCGAAAAAAGCAAAAGTTTTAAATTAAAAAGGTCATAAAAGGATTGACGTTGCGCTTTATGCAACGTATTATAGATAATAAGTAATTGCAAAATATGCAAAATTTTTTAATTTTATTGCTGATAACACAAAAAAAAGAGGAGGAATGGAATTGGACAAGCAGATTATAAAGGAGTGGGTAGTCTCAAGAAATAGAAGAGGAAGTGAGTTCATATGGTAGAAAAAGAGCTAGAGAGACGGGTCCAAAAGCTTGAAATCAAAATCGCCACACAAGAGCAAAGGATGAGTAGCCTTGCCTCAGAAATAAAAGATGTTAAGAACACTCTTACATGGCTTAATCGTTTAATCCTTGGAGCTCTCATTTTACAGCTTATTAGTTTTTATTATCGGTGAAATAGAGAAGAGTAAAGTGGCAAGTCCTATGTGTGTCTCTGTTTTCGCTTGTGGTCGGCGAGATTGTGTAAAGAGGGTGTGAGGAAAGGCGTCACCCCACATTTGGCCGGTGATGATGTGTAAAAATAGGAGAAGAAAACTGTCACCCCACATTTGGCCAACGATCATAAGCGGTTTATCTTGTCTTCTGTTTTAGTAATTACTACTATCCTAGCGTACACCCTTTAAATACTGCTCCTCTAGTAACACTAAATCTATTAACTCATATAATTGAGTATCGATTTTTCTAACTGTATACTCTACAAAGTTATTAACTTGTAATTCGTCGAAGGTTATCTCTTCTCCCTCTATCGTCTGCAGCATAGACTCATCTGTTACGATTACGCTATAAATCATGGCAAGGTCTTCACCCTGTTCATCAGGAGCTAAAATGATCGATAATTGCTGCTCCGATTCATTAATTTCATCAATCCAACCTTTTTCCGTCACTTTATTACATCCATTTAGTAAAAATAGGACAAGAGTGAAAATCATAAACTTTTTTATCGTCCGTCACCTCGTTATTTTTAATTTTCTGAAAATATTTACGCTGATAGCCATCTTGAGTTTTTTATTGATAAAAGAGCACTTCACTTTATTCAACGTCATCAAAAAGTATTTCGTTTCAGTTGACAAAGAATTTCCTAAATAAAAATATCTCACTTCCCTTAATAATCTAAATATTAATTGACATCATGATTGTTCAACGCTTACAATTAAAGTAGTCTTTAGTTATTAGTGAGCGTTACGTATTTAATTTGAAAAGAGTGGTTAAGCTATGGCGTTAAATCAGGCTCGACGGATTGGGCGTGAGGCAATATTATTATTGCTTTCAGACCAGCCTGACAAAGAGTTAACACGTCTCAATGAAGATAATTGGCAGGCTTGCCTTGGCAAAGTCGGTTCAATGGAAGCTCATAAAGTAGTGGCGGCGATTGAGACAGCAGCGAAGAAAAATGGTTTAATCAAAACAGATGTTTACCGGGAAAGTCATGCCTTGTATCATGCGATCATGGAAGCTTTACAAGGGGTAACCCGTGGTCAAGTACAACTTGGTTCCGTTCATCGTACGGTTGGATTAACTTTTGCGATTTTAAGAGGGAATCCGTATGAAAACAATGAAGAGGGCGAATGGATGGCTGTCTCTTTATATGGAACAATCGGTGCTCCTGTTAAAGGTTCAGAGCATGAAGCGATTGGACTTGGAATTAATCATATTTAATGAATTGAATAAATAGATGAGAAAGAGTGGTTTGTCAAACACTTATCTTTTTCTCTATAGCCCATAGTGATTTTAGCGAATAGGGGGCTATATCTCTAGAAGTTTTTTTAGGAACTTCTTTAGGTATAGTTCCCTTTTTTATTTTCACTTTACTTGGATAAAGCGGATGAAAAGGAGAGAATTGAAATGGTTATTTTAAACGGACAAACATTAAATTTCGAGGAAGTAAAACGAGTATTATTTGATAAAGAACAAGTAAGCTTTTCGGATGAAAGTCTCAAAAAAGTAATAGAAAGCAGGAAAGCTGTTGAGAGAATCGTAGAAGAAGAAAAAGTCGTTTATGGCATTACAACCGGTTTTGGTAAGTTTAGCGATGTGTATATCGATAAAAATGATGTCGAAACATTGCAATTAAATCTGATTCGCTCACATGCGTGCGGGATGGGAGAGCCTTTTCCAGAAGTCGTTTCTAGAGCAATGGTTTTACTTCGAGCCAATGCCTTATTAAAAGGATTTTCAGGAGTGCGTCCAGTCGTCATTGAACGACTGCTGGACTTAGTTAACGCCCAAATCCATCCTGTTATCCCGCAGCAAGGTTCACTTGGAGCGAGTGGTGATCTCGCCCCACTTTCTCATTTAGCTTTAGTCCTTATTGGGGAGGGGGAAGTGTTTTATAAAGGGGAACGAATCGATTCATTAACAGCCTTAACAAAAGAAAATATCTTCCCGATTACATTAACTGCCAAAGAAGGACTCGCATTAATCAATGGAACTCAGGCGATGACCGCAATGGGGCTTGTAGCTTATTTAGAGGCTGAAAAGTTAGCTCTGCAAGCTGATTTAATTGCTGCGACAACGATTGAAGCTTTACAAGGAATTATCGATGCTTTTGATCAAGACATTCATTTAGCCAGAGGGTATCGAGAACAAATCGAGGTGGCGGCTCGGATTCGAACCCATTTAAAAGACAGTCAATTAATCACAAAACAAGGTGAGTTACGCGTTCAAGATGCTTACTCGATCCGTTGTATCCCGCAAGTTCACGGAGCAACCTGGCAAACATTGAGTTATGTAAAAGATAAATTGGAAATAGAAATGAATGCAGCCACTGATAATCCACTTATTTTTGATAATGGTGAAAAGGTGTTATCGGGTGGAAATTTTCATGGCCAGCCAATTGCTTTTGCTATGGATTTTCTAGCGATTGCCATGTCCGAATTAGCAAATATTTCAGAGCGAAGGATTGAGAGATTAGTCAATCCGCAATTAAATGATTTGCCGCCATTTTTAAGTGCAGAGCCAGGTTTACAATCAGGAGCGATGATTATGCAATATGCAGCTGCATCACTTGTCTCTGAAAATAAAACATTAGCACATCCTGCTAGTGTTGATTCGATTCCCTCGTCTGCCAATCAAGAGGACCATGTCAGTATGGGAACGATAGGGTCGAGGCATGCCTATCAAGTTATTACGAATGCTAGAAGAGTTCTGGCGATTGAGGCGATATGTGCGATGCAAGCCGTTGAATACCGTGGGATTGAACAAATGGCAATGGCAACGAGAGGTTTTTACGAACAAGGAAGAAAACAAAGCCCTTCGATCACCCAAGATCGTGTTTTTGCTAGCGATATTGAAAAAGTGCAATTGTGGTTAAAAGAAGGAACATGTAAAACGGTTAATGAGTTAACGAAACGAGTGGAAAAAGAAGTTTAAGAGGACCAAACATAGAGGAGGAATATAAGATGGATTCAGTAAAAAGTGGGAAAATTCAACGTTATAGAGGAACGGAATTGAATACAAAAGGGTGGCAGCAAGAGGCTGTACTACGGATGCTCATGAATAATTTAGATAAGGATGTAGCAGAACGACCAGAGGATTTAGTCGTTTACGGTGGGATTGGAAAGGCGGCTCGAAATTGGGAGAGCTTTGATGCTATTGTGGCGAGTTTGAAGGAGCTAGAAGAAGATGAAACTTTATTGATTCAATCAGGAAAACCTGTTGTCGTTTTTAAAACACATAAAGATGCACCACGAGTTCTTTTAGCTAATTCAAACATTGTGCCAGCTTATGCAAATTGGGAAACATTTCATGAGTTAGATAAACGAGGTTTGATGATGTATGGACAAATGACCGCGGGTAGTTGGATTTATATTGGTTCACAAGGAATCGTACAAGGAACTTATGAGACTTTTGCTGAGCTTGCGAAACAAAGTTTTAACGGGTCATTAAAAGGAACGATAACGGTGACGGCAGGTCTTGGTGGTATGGGAGGGGCCCAGCCATTAGCGGTTACCATGAATGAAGGAGTCGTGATCGGGATTGAAGTCGATGAATCCCGAATTGATCGCCGAATTGAAACGCGATATACGGATGTAAAAGCGAAAACTTTAGATGAAGCGATTCAACTTGCCGAAGAAGCAAAGCAAGAAGATCGTGCGTTATCGATTGGTTTATTAGGAAATGCAGCGGAAATTCTCCCAGAAATGATTCGACGTCAATTTATTCCGGATGTGTTAACCGATCAAACATCGGCACATGACCCATTAAATGGTTATATTCCAGTTGGGATGTCACTAAAAGAAGCAGAAATCCTCAGAAATTCAGATGAAAAAGAATACGTCCAACGTTCAAAAGCAGCCATTGCTATTCATGTAAAAGCAATGCTTGAAATGCAGGAAAAAGGGGCGATTACGTTTGATTATGGCAATAATATTCGCCAAGTTGCTAAGGACGAGGGTGTAACAAATGCGTTTGATTTCCCTGGATTTGTGCCCGCTTATATTCGTCCCCAGTTTTGTGAAGGGAAAGGGCCGTTCCGTTGGGTCGCTTTATCTGGGGATCCCGAGGACATTTATAAAACAGATGCAGCGATTTTAAGAGAGTTTGCCGATAACGAGCATTTATGTAATTGGATTCGAATGGCTCAAGAGAAAATTGAGTTTCAAGGATTGCCATCACGTATTTGTTGGTTAGGGTATGGAGAGCGAGCTAGGTTCGGAAAAATCATCAATGATATGGTTGCGAGCGGTGAATTAAAAGCTCCGATTGTCATTGGACGTGACCATTTAGACTCTGGTTCTGTTGCTTCACCTAATCGGGAAACAGAAGGGATGAAGGATGGTTCGGATGTGGTCGCTGATTGGCCGATTTTAAATGCGATGGTCAATGCAGTTGGTGGAGCGACTTGGGTATCGGTTCATCATGGCGGTGGTGTAGGCATGGGTTATTCGATGCATGCTGGTGTCGTTATTGTGGCCGATGGAACAAAAGAGGCGGAGGCAAGAATTGAGCGCGTGCTAACAACTGATCCTGGTATGGGAGTTGTTCGTCATGCGGATGCCGGTTATGAATTGGCGAAAGAGACGGCCCGAAATCAAGGAATCAAGATGCCAATGTTAGATAAATAACTTTAAAAGCGAAGGAATGATTAGATGAATTCAAAAAGTCTTTTTATTAGAAATGCTAATGAATTAATAACGGTAAAAGGTCATTCAGAGAAACCGGCAACAAAAGAGGCGATGAATGATTTACACATTATTAAAGGTGGGAGTGTCTGGATTGAAAATGGCGAAATTGTAGCCGTAGGAACCGACGAGGAATTAGTAGCGAAGTATGAAGAGCGTTTAGAAGATGCTGAAGTAATAGATGCTACTGGTCAAGTCGTAGCTCCAGGATTTGTTGATCCCCACACTCATCTCGTTTATGCGGGCAGTCGAGAAAATGAGTTTAACATGCGCTTACAAGGGAAATCGTATATGGAGATTATGAATGCGGGTGGTGGGATTCATGCCACGACATCTGCTACAAGGGAAGCGACTCCTGAACAGCTTTTTACCGAAAGTAAAGCTCGTTTAGATAAATTTCTCTTACATGGTGTGACAACGATTGAAGCTAAAAGTGGCTATGGTTTATCGCTCGAGCATGAAATGAAACAGCTTGAGGTGGCCAAGCAATTAAATGAGGCTCATTGTATTGATATTGTTCGTACGTTTATGGGAGCACATGCTGTTCCTGCTTCATTCAAAGGGGATCCAGAAGCTTTTGTTGACCTAGTGATTGAGGAAATGATTCCGAAAGTAGCTGAACGAAAGCTAGCTGAATTTAATGATGTCTTTTGTGAGCACGGTGTTTTTACTCCTGAACAATCAAAAAGAATTTTAGAGGCCGGACTCAAACATGGACTGCTCCCGAAAATTCATGCGGATGAAATCGAACCATATCGTGGGGCCGAGTTGGCAGCAGAAGTAGGGGCGGTTTCGGCTGACCATCTACTAAAAGCGTCAGATGAAGGTATGCAAAAAATGGCTGAACATGGAGTCATCGGAGTGTTATTACCTGGAACGGCTTTTTTCTTAATGGCCGAGTCAGCGAACGGTCGGAAAATGATTGATACAGGCGTTCCTGTTGCTCTTTCCACAGATTGTAATCCAGGCTCATCACCATCTGTCTCACTTCCACTTATTATGAACTTAGGTTGTTTAAAAATGGGAATGACGCCTGCAGAAGTCATTACGGCGACAACGATAAATGCGGCTCACGCCATTAATCGTGCAAATGAGGTTGGCAGTATTGAAGTAGGGAAAAAAGCAGACTTAGTTGTATTAAATGTACCTAACTATATGCAGCTTCAATATCATTATGGAGTTAACCATACGAGCAAAGTGATTAAAGGAGGAAAATTGGTCGTTCAAGAAGGGAGAATCGTATGAAGTCATATCCGTACCCGATGTTAAATCGGCCTCCTTTTTATTATCATACGAATCGTGAACTCGATGAACGTAAAGTCCATGAATGGATCGAACAAGTCGATGTGGAAAATAAGGAGAAATGGTCGGCCTATGATGCGGTCATTCTTGGAGTACCGCTTTCTCGCTCATCGATTTCTGCCTCCTCTGCGAGTGAAAATCCAGAAGCTTTTAGGAGAGCGTGGAAATCCTTTACGACATATAACCTTGATGAAGACCTTGATTTATCAACATTGAATATTGTTGACCTTGGTGATGTTCGGGAACATGTAACCGATATTTCGGTTTGCCACGAAAACATTCGAGAAGCAATGAAGGCAATTCGAACGCATCATTCTCAAGCGATGCCGATTGTCGTTGGGGGTGACCATTCGATAACGGCAATGCTCGTAAAAGGTTATAAGGATGTTCACCATAATGAAAGAATAGGAATCTTGCAATTTGATACTCATTTTGATTTGCGTGATACGAAGGAACTCGGACCTGCGAATGGTACGCCAATTCGTCAGCTCATTGAAAGTCAAACAGTGCAAGGAAAAGATGTTTATAACATCGGATTGCATGGTTTTTTTAACGCTCGGTCGTTAAAACAATATGCAGATGAGGTCGGGCTCCAATATTTTACGATGAAACAAACTAGAAAAGTAGGCATCGAAAAAATCGTCCAACAAGCGTTAAATGAACTGAATAAAAAGGTAGATAAAATCTATGTAACCGTTGATATGGATGTACTCGATATTAGTGTCGCTCCGGGGGCTCCGGTATCAACTCCAGGTGGTATGTATATTCATGAGTTGCTAGAGGCTGTGCAAATCGCAGGGCAACATCAAAAAGTCTCTGCAATGGATATCGTTTGTTTGGACCCACAGAAAGATGTTGCCCAGGCGACGGTAAAAACAGGCGTCCATGTCATGCTTTCGTTTTTAACTGGGTATAAGCAAAGGGAATTTTAAATAAGGTGTCGTACCGAAACGGAGTCCGCGTGAATGAAGCGGACTCCGTTTCGTTTTTGTGAACGAAGTAAAGTCAGAAGCAGGGAATCAGTACTTTGTTTAAGAATTTGCGGTTAAAAGTCAGAACCGATTCGTATACTCTGCTAGTTTGTATATTTCCAAAATACTTCCATATACTAAGTTCAATTCAACAAAAGATGAGGATTGGAGGGACTAACATGAGTAAAAAAATCGTCTATATTCGTTTGCATCACCGTGTCAAAGTGAAGCCTAATCAACAAGTTTATTTAAATGATGTAGCCCAGTGTATTCTGCCACCAGGTTTGGAAGAACAGTTAGATGGTATTCCTATCTATCAAATATCACAAACAGATGGCAGGCTTGTCATGATTGATATTTTACAAGTGATTCGATTTATTAAGAAGCGAGTACCTGAATTAGACATCAATAATCTTGGTGAAAATCAGGCAATTCTAGAAATTGATTATGCATCTAAAACTCCTCATCTCGTCTTAGTAAGCTTTGTTTGGCTCCTGTTGTTTTTTGGTTCGGGTCTTGCGATCATGCACTTCCATGAAGATGTTAATATGCTCGCAGCTCACCAAAAAATTTACCACATCCTCACTTCAGCTGAAAGTGAACATCCCTTTATTCTTCAGATACCTTATTCTTTAGGACTTGGTCTAGGTATGATTTTATTTTTTAATCGTGTATTTAAAAAGAAATTTAATAACGAACCGAGTCCACTTGAAGTAGAAATGTTTAATTATCAGCAAAATTTAGATTTATTTACGGTAATGGAGGGGCGAAAGGATGAAAAGAAATGACGCTTCTTGAAGGGGCCATTTTAATTCTCACAGGGTTTTCTGAAGGCCTCGTATTAGGTGCTGGAACCGTTGCTTTTCTAACATTTCTTGGGGTTATCCAACGATTAATGAAAATGACGAGAACGTATCGCTATGTTCATGCTTATCAATGGGCGGTTGTATTAGGTTCTGTTAGCTGGACATTATTTGCCCAATTAGACCTTCACTTTGCTTTGCCAAATGTCACAACAATAATGTTTGGATTATTTTCAGGAATGTTCGTAGGGATGCTTGCTGCTGCATTAACAGAAGTGTTAAATGTGCTTCCATTATTAGCAAAAAGGCTTGGTATGGTAGATAGAGTCATGTGGCTTTTATCGGCGATTATTCTTGGTAAAGTTGTTGCCTCTTTACTCTTTTGGCTTATCATTAGCCCTCATAGTTAAGAGAGAACAATGATTGAGGAGGTCTTGTTATGGATATTTTTATCATTTCATTACGCACGATCATCATGTTTATAGCGGTGTTTATTTTTTTTCGTCTTTCTGGAAAAAAAGATTTGGGTGAGATCAGTGTGTTGGATATTATAGTTTCCTTAATGGTTGCCGAATTATCAGCGAGCATTATAGAGAAACCTGATTTACCTTTATCATTTCCCGACAGAAGACTCCCTCTTCAATCGTGTGAAGGGCAAAGCCCAACGATAAGGGGGAGATGAATGGCGGTTGGCGGTAGCCAAAGAGATTCTTGTTAGGGTATAATAAGAACATACATTCCTATCTGAGGTGAAAACAATGCTCATCAACAAAGCATACAAATTCCGTCTCTATCCAAGCAAAGAACAAGAAACCCTGATTGCTAAAACCATCGGCTGTTCTCGTTTTGTCTTTAATCGCTTTTTAGGGCAATGGAACGATACC
>NZ_ALPT02000103.1 GCF_000292245.2 Alkalihalobacillus alcalophilus ATCC 27647 = CGMCC 1.3604
CGTGACATGACTGAGGGAGAGAAGTTGACGAAGAAATACGAAGCTTATCTGAAGTCAAAAAGTCTGGTGGCGATAGCGAAGAGGTCACACCCGTTCCCATGCCGAACACGGCCGTTAAGCTCTTCAGCGCCGATGGTAGTTGGGGGCTTCCCCCTGTGAGAGTAGGACGTTGCCAGGCGACCTTTTTTTATATTTCTTTATTGTTCCACAGTAGCTCAGTGGTAGAGCAATCGGCTGTTAACCGATCGGTCGTAGGTTCGAGTCCTACCTGTGGAGCCATTTTTGTATTATTTTTTATATTTTCGGGCTTCCATAGCTCAGCAGGTAGAGTGCTTCCATGGTAAGGAAGAGGTCACCGGTTCGAGCCCGGTTGGAAGCTTTGTATAACAACATAGATAAATTACATCATTTTAGAGCGGTCTCCTATCGAGGTCGCTCTTTTAGTATGAAGAGAAGATGTGTTTTAGTTAAAGACAATTTTAGTTGTGAATTTATTCACAAATACGTAACCATTTGTACCAAAGCAAAACTCTATTATCACTTATAATAAAGGTAGAATTAGAAATAATCTAATTCTTTATCAGATAAGGAGGAATGAACTATGTATAAACGAATTTTGGTGGGTGTGGATGGTTCAAAGCAGTCTGAACAAGCTTTGCTAAAGGCAATTGAGTTGGCAAAGGTTAATGACGCTACATTAGTTATTGGTCATGTAATAGATGTGAAAAATCTCCCAAGCGGCTCACATTCGTTATACACGGGGGATCTCATTGCTGCCTGGGAGAAAAAGACTGAGACTATGCTTCGGGCGTATAAAGAGCAAGCAGAAGAGAACGGATTAGAGAATGTTGAAACTTATTTTATAAATGGAAATCCAAGAGTGGATTTGTCGAATAAACTGGTTAAAGAAAAGAATGCAGACTTATTAATTACTTCAAGGACAGGTAGGAATAGAATTGAGAAGTTTTTAACAGGTAGTGTAGCTGAGGCCTCTATACGAAATGCTCCTTGTGATTATTTAATGGTTAAGGATTGTGAGGAAAGCAGTTTGAAATCCTATAAGCATATTTTAATCGCAGTTGATGGTTCAGAACAAGCTGACCATGCATTTGCAGAAGCAGTAAGGATAGCTAAACAAGTGGGAGGAGCTTTAACGATCGCTAATGTTATTCCGAATATGGTCTATGTAAATGGAGCTTTATCCTCTGTTCCATTGTCTGTGAATAATAAAGCGATGAAGCAAAGCGAGGAGCTAGTTCAAGGGTATAAAGAAAAAGCCGAAGCAGCTGGAATCACAAAAGTGCAAGTTGATATATCAATAGGTGACCCTCGTGATATGTTGACAGGAATGGTACCGAAAGAAGTAAAGCCAGATTTAATGATTTGCGGGGCAACAGGTCAAAGCAGGTGGATTAGATTTATGGTAGGAAGTGTAGCAGATGCAATGCTTAGACATGCAAAATGTGATGTTTTAGCTGTAAAAAAATAATAGCAATAAAACTAAACCCCCAAGTGATTGGTCTATCGTTTGGGGGTTTGGCTTGTAGTTATTTTCGTTGATCAGGTTTCATATCATTATTTGCAGTAAGAAGCGCCAATGATGACGAGTAGGATGAATAGAACAACGATTAGCGCAAACCCATTACCACAACCGCCACCATAACCTGCAACTGGTGCATAGTTATAACCACATCCGTAGCCAGCTCCGCCGTAGAATCCCATAAAAACACCGCCTTTCATATGGGGATATTACACGATATGCAGATAGCTAGTATAAGGTTTTAGGCAAATGACACTTTATTTAGGTTCTTGCTTATTGCTGATGGTGTGTTAAGAGGTACTAAGAAGTAAGTGACATCAGTGGAAATTTGAAGGAAAGGGTACTTGTTGTGCCAACTTCCCATTAGAGAAATATAATATATTAAGCACGTCCATATATTACTTTCTTTGGAAAGTGTTTAAACTCAATAGTTAGGAGAGGAAAGCAGATGGAGAAGTCTCAAACGGAGAAGTCCCTGTCGCAGCTTTCGAAGGATGTTGAACAATTGAAATTAAAACAAGAGACATCAGATAGTCGTATTACTAGCTTAGAAACAAAAGTTCAACTACAGGAGCAGGCGTTGGGCAACTTGGTAAAGAGCATTGATAAAATCGAGGAAAATACGGTTTGGTTAAGGCAGACAATAACTAGGGCAGTTATTTTTGGCTTAGTAGGTGTTGTTTTTAGTGTTCTTACAGCTGTGATTATGTGGGGCTTACGAATTGGCTAGGAGTGTAATTTGGGGGATGGTTCGAAAGGCTTTATATATCAAGGTAGGGGAAGAGGAAATAGTCGGTCCTCTTTCAAGGACCGGCGATTGAACATTAGATGAATTGCAGAAGAAGAGTGGAGAAGCCTTTTTGTTTTAAATTTTTTTTATAATTTCATCTCTTTTTAAGCCGGTTACTGCTCCAATTAATTGTATGTCAATGCCGTAGTCTAACATACACTCGGCTACTTCTAATTTTGTTTCTTCTTGTGCAGATGTTCGCACGTATTCTAGAAGGTGAAGTAGCTTTTTTTCATTTAGTTCACTCACTCTCTCCATAAAAAAGTCACTCCTAGTTATGATAATGTTAATCCTTATTATACGAACATTAGTTCTTATTTTCAAGCTATTTCTCATTTTAAAAAAGAAAATAAAAAAATATAAAATTAAGCTTGTCTTTTTGTGTAGAATTAGTTATAATATTTTTTGTCAGTAAGAAATGTTTGTTAAGGCCCGTTGGTCAAGCGGTTAAGACACCGCCCTTTCACGGCGGTAACACGGGTTCGAATCCCGTACGGGTCACCAATTTTAATTGAAGCATAAAAGACAGTTGTCGAAGAGAAGCGAAAAGATCGAGGATAGGAAGTGTTCGAGAGAAGGAGCGTACATCGTACGTGACTGAAGGAGAAACACGAGCTAGACGAAGATATTTGAAGCATAAAAGACAGTTGTCGAAGAGAAGCGAAAAGATCGAGGATAGGAAGTGTTCGAGAGAAGGAGCGTACATCGTACGTGACTGAAAGAGAAGACGAACTAGACGAAGATATTTGAAGCATAAAAGACAGTTGCCGAAGAGAAGCGAAAAGATCGAGGATAGGAAGTGTTCGAGAGAAGGAGCGTACATCGTACGTGACTGAAGGAGAAACACGAACTAGACGAAGATATTTGAAGCTTATCTGAAGACAAAATGGAGGATTAGCTCAGCTGGGAGAGCACCTGCCTTACAAGCAGGGGGTCGGCGGTTCGATCCCGTCATCCTCCACCATTTTTTTAATTATGCCGGCCTAGCTCAACTGGTAGAGCAACTGACTTGTAATCAGTAGGTTGGGGGTTCAAGTCCTCTGGCCGGCACTCTTTTGTGGAGGGGTAGCGAAGTGGCTAAACGCGGCGGACTGTAAATCCGCTCCTTCCGGGTTCGGCGGTTCGAATCCGTCCCCCTCCACCACTTTCATTAATGGGCTATCGCCAAGCGGTAAGGCAACGGATTTTGATTCCGTCATGCGTTGGTTCGAATCCAGCTAGCCCAGCCAATTATATCTTTTATAGAGATAATTTTGAGCCATTAGCTCAGTCGGTAGAGCATCTGACTTTTAATCAGAGGGTCGAAGGTTCAAGTCCTTCATGGCTCATTTTTGAATGCTGCTTAAGCTTAAGTAGCATTTTTTGTCTAGCTGCGGAAGTAGTTCAGTGGTAGAACACCACCTTGCCAAGGTGGGGGTCGCGGGTTCGAATCCCGTCTTCCGCTCCAATCTTTTGGGGCCTTAGCTCAGCTGGGAGAGCGCCTGCTTTGCACGCAGGAGGTCAGCGGTTCGATCCCGCTAGGCTCCATCTGTTTTAAAACCTGTGTTATTTCATCGACGAAATAGTGCGGGTTTTTTTGAATGAAAAAGAGACCTTAAGATAGGGATTATCGAAGGTCTCTTCCTTTTTATTGTTTAAATTATTATATCTATTATGGAAGTAAAAATTTGATTTATTAAGATGAGCGAGTTTGAACCATACTTTGGTATTGATGAATTAATACATCTAATTGCTGGCTACATGAGATGACTTCATTGGATTGAAGGTTCGATTCTAATGCCAATTTATTAAGTTTGTCGCGGTTTTTTTCGATATCATTTAAAAGTCTATCGATTGAGGCATATTTTTTCATCTTTGTAATCCCCTTTACAAAAATATTAGTTTGTTCATATACCTTTATAAAAACTGTTCCCAAATAAATTGCATGATAAACATAAAAAGGAAGAAATTTTAAAAATTCGTGGTAAAATAAAAAATAAGTGAAACTTGTATCGGATTAATTCGTAAACCATAGTAGAGGAAAATAGGGGATTTGCAATGGATAAATTAGTGAAAAGGATCATAAAGGAAGTGAAGAAGGGTGACGAGCAAGCATTTGCTGAGCTAGTGGAACTCTTTAAAGATAAAGTATATCAAGTAGCCTATCGTATGGTTGGGAATTCTTATGAGGCTCAAGACGTAGCACAAGAAGCTTTTCTCCGTGCTTATACAAATATTGAGCAGTATGATATTAATCGGAAGTTCTCTACTTGGCTATTTCGAATTGCCACTAACGTAGCGATTGACAGGTTACGAAAAAAGAAACCGGATTATTATTTACAAGAAGAAGTAAAAGGGGCCGATGGGCTGACATACGAATCTCAAATAGCGGCAGATGAAGCTTTACCAGAGGAACAAGTTGTGACATTAGAACTTCAAGAGTGGGTTCAAGATGAAATTAATCGGCTGCCTCTAAAATATAGAACCGTTATTATTTTGAAATACATTGAGGATTTATCCCTTAAAGAGATATCTGATATTCTTGATATGCCTGTTTCCACAGTGAAAACGAGAATACACAGAGGACGTGAAGCTTTAAGGAAACGGATGAAGGATGTATAGAGAGGAGGAATGAAGATGCAATGTGAGCGTAAGTATAATGAACTGATTGATAAATATTTTGATGGTGAAGCAACAAGTGAAGAAAAGCTTGAATTATATAGACATACGGAGAAATGTGAAATATGCCGTGAACATGTGAATCAATTAAGAAAGGCGATTGCCTTTGTTCAAAGTGCTTCACATATCGAAGCACCTGAGGATTTTACGAATAAAGTTATGGCAAAATTGCCGAAAAAGAAGACGACATCAAAATGGAAGGGGCATTTAAGAAAGCACCCCCTTTTAACAGCAGCTGCTATCTTTTTCCTCCTAATGACAGCAAGCATTACGTCAATGTGGTTTGAAAATCAAGAAGGGATTTCTGTAAGTGGTCCTGGGAACGTGATTGTCGACCATGAAACAGGCCAAGTTATCGTTCCAGAAGGTGAAATCATTCATGGTGATTTGACCGTAAAAAATGGCAATTTAATTGTGGAGGGTGAAGTGAGAGGGAATGTTCTGTTAGTGAATAGTGAACCTTACTTAGCCTCAGCTGGTCATGTTTCAGGAGAAATTAGTGAAGTAAACAAAGCTCTAGAATGGGTTTGGTATCATATAAAAACCTTCTTTACTGAAGTTGTCTCGATAACGAATAATAATAATGATTATGACGGTTAAGTGTGATTTCTATTGTTGATTTGCCTCAGGTGCTTATAGTGCCTGGGGTGTTTTTGTAATTTTTCCTTTTAAAAGTGGGAGGAACGAACAAGAGCGGCTGAAAAGACTTCATCACAATATTAGTGATAAAGTCTAAGCATGTTAGTTTTTTTCGGGGAATGGGTTGATCCGATTTGATGAGCTTCATTTTGGCCCCTACATGTGTGAAAATCTCTTAAATCCTTGTTATGACAGTAATCGTTTGAATTCGGTTATGAAGGGAAACTATGCTATAATGAAGAAAAGCTAAGGAAATAAAAGGATGTATTTAGTGGTATTTGCTTATACTAGAAAGACATTCCTATTTCCCAAAGTGTACTTTCAGAAGTTGTGGCTACTTGTTAACTTTGATGAAGGTGGAAGCTGAACTTTCTCACTGAAAGGAAGAGCTTTTTATTTTTTTACATTTTTTTAATGGTTGCGATAAAAACACAAATTAAAGCAAAGATAGATAACTGGATGATGCGGTTTGGAGGGTAGTCATGTTCCCGTTTTTAGAAGATATAGTGATATTTGAATATTTAGGTCAAATTGTTGATATTTTATTGGTGACTTTCGTTATATATAAATTAATTATGATTATACGTGGAACTCGGGCAGTGCAATTAGTGAAAGGAATTACGGTAGTTCTTGCTGTCTGGTTCATAAGTCGTTTGTTTGGTTTAAGGACTCTAGAGTTTATTATGACTCAAACGGTGACTTATGGGGTGCTGGCGGTCATCATTATTTTCCAGCCGGAGTTACGAAGAGCCTTGGAACAATTAGGACGAGGAAGATTCTTTTCCGGCCGAAGTGCTCCACAGGAGGAAGTGAATCAGCGCTCGGTTGAAGCGATTATTAAAGCTTCTACATATATGGGGAAACGTCGAATTGGGGCCTTAATGTCAATTGAAAGAGAGACAGGAATGACCGATTATGTGGAGACAGGCATTCAGATGAACGCTAACTTAACTTCTGAGCTATTAATTAATACGTTTATTCCAAATACGCCACTTCATGACGGGGCTGTCATCATAAAAGATAATCGAATTTTAGCAGCAGGTTGTTATTTGCCACTTTCAGAGAACCCTTTTATTTCAAAAGAATTAGGGACAAGGCACCGTGCTGCATTAGGGGTAAGTGAAGTGACCGATTGTTTAACGGTTATTGTCTCCGAGGAAACAGGCAGTATTTCTTTAACGAAAAATGGTGAGCTCCACAGGGATATTGATGAAGAGAAATTAAGAGATCTCCTAAACGATGAGTTAGAAAAATCAGCACCGACCCAATCTTCTCGTTGGCAGTGGGGAGGGAAGAAAAATGGATAAGTTATTTAACAGTCATTGGTTTGTAAAAATCATTTCTTTTTTTATTGCGTTAATGCTATTTACGATGGTGAATTTAGATAATATTAACAACCAGCCGGGACTATTACCGACTTTATCATCAAGTACACATACAGTTGGGGAAGTTCCTTTAACGGTTTATTATGATGAGGAAAATTATTCGTTAATTGATCAAACAGAAACAGTTCAAGTGACATTGACAGGGAGTCAAACGTCGATTCAGATGTTTCAAATGATGAGGCCTAGCTATGAGGTTTTTGTTGATGTTACGGCTCAAGAAGAAGGTACACATACATTACAAGTCGAGCATCGAGGTTTTCGAAATGATGTAACAGTAGCCATTGTGCCTGAATATGCAAGGGTTGTTTTACAAGAGAAGCAGACGTACTCTTTACCTGTAACGGTAGAATTAGTAAATGAGGAAGAAGTCGAGGAAGGTTATTCTGTTGGAACACCGATTGTGACGCCTGTTAACGTGACAGTTAAAGCAGCAAGGGATGCTGTGGCAGAGGTTGCAACCGCGAAAGCATATGTTAATATAAGTGAGGCAGATGGTCCTGTAGAAGATACAGTCCCAGTTAAACTATATGACCGTAATGGCAATGAGTTATCGCTTGAAACGGAACCTTCCATTGTTGAGGTAAAGGTACCAATTACGAGTCCAAATAAGACTGTGCCAATTAAAATCACACGTGAAGGTGAATTGCCGGATGATTTAAGTTTGGAATCTTTAGTAGTTGAGCCGCGAGAAGTAACGATTTTTGGATCCGCAGAAGTTATTGATGAAATTGATGTATTAGAAGGGATCATTTTAGAGTTATCTGAATTAGAAGATGGCGAGCCAGTTGAATTGGAAATACCTTTACCAGAGGGCATTGAACAAGTAGAGCCAGAAACGATACTGGTGACCCCGACGATTTCAGAGAAAGTGGATAGAGAATTTGAAGATATAAGCTTAGAAATTGTAGGTGAATCCGCCGGTACAACGGTTTCGTTAGCAAGTGGTGAACCGTCTACGATTACGGTGTTGGCCCGAGGAGCTCTTAGCCGACTTGAAGAACTGACAAGAGAAGACATCCAAGTGTTTATTGACGTTAGTCAAGAAGGGGAAGGAGAACACGAGGTCGATGTCCAAGTTAATGGACCAAGAGACTTTGCTTTTGTAGCTAGTCAAAATACGATTACTGTGAATATCAGACTAGAAGAATCTGATGATTGATAGGTCTTGAAGGAGAGAATGAACAATATGGGAAAATATTTTGGAACCGATGGTGTTCGTGGTGTGGCGAATACCGAATTAACACCAGAATTAGCTTTTAAATTAGGTAGAATGGGTGGACATGTCTTAACAAAAGATACGACACATCCACGAGTGGTTATAGGGCGAGATACAAGGATTTCAGGAGAGATGCTTGAAAGTGCGCTTGTGGCTGGATTATTATCAATCGGAGCTGAGGTAATGCGACTTGGTGTGATTTCAACTCCAGGTGTGGCCTATTTAACAAAAGCATTAAGTGCCAATGCAGGAGTGATGATTTCGGCTTCTCATAACCCTGTTCCTGATAATGGAATTAAGTTTTTTGGTCCAGACGGCTTTAAATTATTAGATGAACAAGAAGCTGAAATTGAAGAGCTGCTCGATAAAGCAGATGAATTACCGCGCCCTACAGGTGGGTCACTAGGACAAGTAAGTGACTATTTTGAAGGTGGACAGAAGTATCTTCAGTTTTTAAAACAAACGGTGCAACAAGACTTCTCAGGAGTTCACGTAGCGCTTGACTGTGCTAATGGAGCGGCATCTTCCATTGCCCCGTATCTATTCGCTGATTTAGAGGCCGATATTTCTACAATGGGGACATCGCCAAACGGAGTAAACATCAATGAAGAGTGTGGATCAACACACCCTGAGAAGTTGGCAGCTTTTGTTGTTGAAAAAGGAGCCCAAATCGGTCTTGCTTTTGACGGTGATGCCGATCGTTTAATTGCGATTGATGAAAAAGGAAACATTGTCGATGGCGATCATATTATGTTTATCTGTGCGAAGTTTATGAAGGAGCAGGGCTGGCTAAAGCATGGTACGGTTGTTTCGACCGTTATGAGTAATCTTGGCTTTTATAAAGGGTTAGAAGCAGAAGGTATTGAAACAAAACAAACCGCTGTTGGCGATCGTTATGTGATGGAAGAAATGAGAAAAGGTGACTTCAATCTTGGTGGTGAACAGTCGGGCCATATTATTTTCTTAGATTATATTACAACGGGAGACGGCTTGCTTTCGGCTCTTCAACTAGTCAATATTATGAAAGCGACGAATAAACCATTATCTGAATTAGCAAGTGAGATGGAGACGTTTCCACAACAGCTCGTTAATATTAGAGTTACAGATAAACATGCGGTGACAGATAATGAAAAGGTTAAAGAAGCCATTACAAAAGTAGAAGACGATATGAACGGTGAAGGCCGCGTCCTCGTTCGGCCTTCTGGAACAGAGCCATTAGTAAGGGTGATGGTGGAAGCAAAAACGGAAGAACTTTGTCAACAATTTGTCACATCTATCGCAGACGTTGTGAAGGCGGAAATGGGCTTAAACGAATAGTTTAGAATGAGATGCATAAGTGCACCTTCTCGGTCGCTTATGCATATTTTTATGGTGAGTAACGAAAAATACTCATACCTCTAGTAATGATTTTGTAAATTGACGTTCGGACAACTTTACGTTATGATTAAATTCGATTCTATGATGGAAAGGTGGAGAGGGTTTTAATCATAATTAAAGCGCCAGGACTGCTTTTGAACGGAAAGAAAGGCAGTTGACGAGGTGAGGGTTTATCGATTTTTTCGGCGGATGCCCTCCGGTTGCCGCATGACGACCGTTAAGCTTTTGTAAAAAACGAAGGGGTGACTCTTTGGACAAAATCAAAAGCTGCATGCCCATAAAAAAATGAAAAGAGTGGGGGCGAGTATGTCCCTGAATGATTGCTTGCCCCCAATTATGGGAGGTAACTTATTATGTGTGGAATTGTCGGTTATATTGGAACAAATGATGCGAAGGAAGTTCTTTTGAAAGGGTTAGAAAAGCTTGAATACCGTGGCTATGATTCAGCCGGGATTGCCTTAGTTGCGAAAGAAGGAATCGAGGTATTTAAGGAAAAAGGACGGATTGCGACTTTACGTAGTGTGGTTGACGAAAAGGCTGCCGGTACAGTAGGTATTGGGCATACACGTTGGGCAACACACGGAGAACCAAGTCGAATTAATGCACATCCACATCAAAGTAAAACTGAGCGATTTACATTGGTTCACAATGGAGTTATTGAAAATTACGAACAGCTATCACGCGAATACTTAACAGATGTTAAACCAGCAAGTGACACAGACACGGAAATCATTGTGTTATTAATTGAGAAATTTGTTGGAGAAGGCCAATCTGTTGAATCCGCATTTAGTCATACATTGTCTTTATTAAAAGGCTCTTATGCGATTGCATTATTAGATGGCGAAAATAGTGAGATCATCTATGTCGGCAAAAGTAAAAGTCCTTTATTAATTGGTGTTGGTGATGGTTTTAATGTGATTGCATCAGATGCAATGGCAATGCTACAAGTGACAAAGCAATTCTTAGAAATCATGGACGAAGAATACGTGATTTTAAGTCGCGATCATGTAGTTATCAAAACGTTAAACGGTGAAACAAGAACACGTGAGCCATTTATCGCTGAATATGATGCAAGTGATATTGAAAAAGGAACATACCCTCATTACATGCTAAAAGAAATTGATGAGCAGCCTTTTGTTATTCGTAATATCATTCAACAATACCAAAATGAAGACGGAACGATTCGTTTAGATGATGACATCCGTGACGCAATGAAACAATCTGATCGTATATATGTAATTGCAGCAGGAACGAGCTATCATGCTGGTCTTGTTGGAAAGCAATTAATAGAAAAAATAGCAAAACGTCCAGTAGAAGTGCATATTGCCAGCGAGTTTTTATATAATATGCCACTTTTATCGGAGAACCCACTCTTTATTTTTATTTCTCAAAGTGGAGAAACAGCAGATTTACGTGGTGTGTTAGTCGAAGTGAAAAAACATGGATACCAAGCCTTAACGATTACAAATGTTCCAGGCTCCACACTTTCACGTGAAGCAGACTTTACGTTACACACGTTTGCTGGACCAGAAATTGCAGTAGCCTCCACAAAAGCTTACACGGCTCAAATGGCTGTCTTTACATTACTTGCTGTTGATACAGCGAACGCACAAGGAATTGAGCTTGACTTTGATCCATTACAAGAGCTAGGTATTGTCGCAAATGCGATGGAAGTTCTAACTGATCAAAAAGAAAAGCTAGAAAAAATTGCTCGTCATTATTTAGCTGTATCAAGAAATGCCTTCTTTATCGGCCGTGCCGCTGACTACTATGTATGTCTAGAAGGGGCCTTGAAGTTAAAGGAAATCTCTTATATCCAGGCAGAAGGATTTGCCGGTGGAGAGTTAAAACACGGAACGATTGCCTTAATTGAAGATGGCACACCTGTAATCGCTCTTGCCACACAAGAACACGTAAACCTAAGCATTCGCGGAAACGTGAAAGAAGTCGCGGCACGTGGCGCAAGCCCATGCATCATCAGCATGGAAGGAATGAACGAAGAAACAGACGCATTCGTCATCCCAGCTGTCCACGAATTCTTAACACCACTTGTGTCGGTCTTACCATTACAGTTGATCGCTTATTACGCAGCCCTACACCGTGATTGTGACGTTGATAAACCACGTAACTTAGCGAAAAGCGTGACAGTCGAGTAGGGGCTTGGGATAGAGTTTTTAACTGTGTAGATGTGGATTTTAAGATAAAATGTCACAAGTTTTTATTTGAAATGACACATCATTTTAATATTAAATGACACAGGGTATTTACAAAAATGGATTCGGGAGAAACATACATTTCGTATGTTTCTCCCGATTTTTTATTATATTAATAATGCAATAAACAATTAATGAATGTATTATAGACTTTAAAATTATTTAATGCCGAACCGATATAGTGTGACGTGTACATGTGTCTGCGAGGAAAAAGCTGTTCACAGGAAAATTATTGAATTATTAATAATCACGTATTAGCAACGCAAATTACAATAGAAATAAGCGTACTAAATCGTAATGATTTAGTACGCTTACTTTTGCATTCTATAAAGAACTGTCTTACATGATAAATAACCCTCATTAATCTAGTAGATAGAGGTTAACCACCAAAGGGTAACTATATTTCAAAGTCTTACCTATCTAAAAAATCACGGTTTGTAGATTGAGGCAGCCGTTTTATACGCTCAACCAATTGGAAAATGGTGTACAGTTGTTTATGTATTGTGACTTGGGTTTTGTAAAAAGTACCCATGAGGATGTAGAACGAGAAGAAAACATGCTATCGACTACAAAAATAAAGTAGTCGTTTTTTTATCGAAAAGAAAATCAGAATTACAGGCGTGTTGATTAACCAATAAAATCCAAAAAATAAACAAAAAGAGACACCTTTCTTGTAGAATGGAGTTTGCCGACTACAAACCCAAGAAGAGGTGTCTCATGAACAAGAATACCATATTCCCGAATTTGCTTCAAAAGATTGTTTCAGAAAAAGAACTTGCCGATATTCAGCTTGCCACTGGTTATAAAGATACGGCACGTAAACTCGATGTTTTAACGTTGATCAAGTACCTCGTTTGTGCATCGATGAATGAGTTTAAGAGTTATCGCCATTGTGCGGATGTCGGCGATCAATATGGTCTGCCACAAATTAACCATTCTACTCTTTCAAAGAAAGCCAGTGATGTCCCTTTCCACCTCATGAAGAAGCTATTTGATATAGTCGTGTCCAAATGTAATCGAATGACTCGTCGAGCAATGAACCTTTCTAAGGTGAAGGATCTCTTAATTGTCGACTCAACAACGATTACGGTTGGGAAGGCACGTCTTCCCTGGGCGGTCTACCATGGTGAGCGTTCAGGGGTAAAACTCCATGTCAGCTATACACCACAAGCCGACATGCCCTTTCAAGTCGTTGAATCGACTGGCCTTATGCACGATGGTCCTGTTGGAGAACAATTAGTAGACTCTCGCTTTGTAATGGTAGAAGATCGAGCTTATTTTAAAATCAAGCGAATGGACGAGTTTGTCGAGATGAAACAGCCCTTTGTCATCCGG
>NZ_ALPT02000104.1 GCF_000292245.2 Alkalihalobacillus alcalophilus ATCC 27647 = CGMCC 1.3604
GGGGCGTTTGTCTTTATAATGGAAACGTTGCTTATCACGGTGTTGCACAATTTCTTCGTCATAAGCCTCTAACACGGAGGTCATCACACTTGAGAAGGTTTCCTGTAACTTCCTCCAGACTAGCTGTTCGAGTTCTTTTAATGTTGGATATTCTGTGGTATTCTTTTGCATAGGGTTTCTCCTTTGAATCGGTTTTTTGTCGACTATGATTCTACCAAGGAGAGACCCTTTTTTCATGTATTTTGCTTAAACCCCTACCGCGCTTTCGCTTGGTGGCCTGCTCAACCAAGTAATGGACTTCCATTACCTGGTTGAGCAGGTTATTTCTTCTCCCACAAACATTTTACTCATACTTAAATATGCGTTATGAGGGAGCGGCAAGACGTTCGCAAACCTACAATAAAACGATAGTTGATCAAATATGGAATTTTTTCTCCTCAGTAAAAGTAGGATTTGGATTATTGTCATTTTGTTGCTAGCGTCATCATTGGGGACCATTCTTCCACAGGAAATGTATATACCACCAACCGTTAATCCGGCAGAGTACTATCAAGATCAATATGGGTTTCTCGGACAAGTGTATTATGAATTAGGTTTTCATAACCTGTATCAATCTTGGTGGTATTTATTATTAATGGCTGCATTGACCGTTTCACTTATCATTGCTAGCGTGGATCGTTTTTTTCCCTTATATCGTTCCTTAAAACACCAACGTGTCCATAAACACATCAATTTTATGAAGAAACAGCGTCTAGTAAGTGAAACACAACTAGATATAGCGCCAAATAAAGAGAAATGGTTGAGTAGTTTAAAGGGAAAGAAATACAACGTTAGAACAGATGGAACCTCTATTTTAGCTGAAAAAGGCCGATTTGCTAGATGGGGACCTTATATAAACCATATTGGTCTCATTATTTTCTTAATTGGTGGGATGCTACGCTTTTTTCCGGGAATGTTTGTTGATCACCACCTTTGGGTTCGAGAAGGGGATACGGAGGTAATCCCAGGAACAAATGGAGAATACTATCTGGAAAATCATCAGTTTATTGTTGAATTATACGATGAAAATGACGAGCTCTTCCAAACGGCGATTGATAGAGCAGGGGGAGTTGTTGTTAAAACCTATCAAACAAACGTGACACTGTACCAACGAAACGATGACGGTCCAGTAGGTTCACAGCGCGATCTGCAAGAAGTGGATACGTACCAAATCAGGGTGAATGATCCCTTTAAATTTGATGGATTTGGTCTATACCAAGTTGATTACAAACTCCATGAGTTAAATAAGATGATGTTTGCAGTTGAACATGATGAAACAGGTGAAACGATTGGAGAGTTTACAGTTGATCTATTTTATCCTGAACAACAATATGATCTTCCTAACGACTACTACGTTAAATTACAAGATTATCTACCAGACTATTATTTAAATAATGATGGAATTCCAAGTACCAAATCAAGGATTCCTGATAATCCAGCCTTTATCTTTGAAGTGAATAGTCCAAATCAAGAAAAAAAGAAGTAAGTTTTTTAACCATTGGACGTAATTTTGATCCTACAGATGAAAATGTTTATTCAATTAGGTTATCTGATCTAGAGACAAAACATGTATCTGCGCTGATTGTTCGAAAAGACTATACTTTGCCCATTTTAGTTATAGGAGGATTCATTTTTATGATCGGTTTAGTCCAGGGAAGCTATTGGACTCACCGGAGAATTTGGATACAAGAAGAGAATGGGAAAGTAATGGTGGCAGGCCATACGAATAAGAATTGGTATGCTTTTAAACGTGAAATGGCTGAAGTGGCAAAAGAGGCAGAGCTCGAACAGCCGGTCGATAGGACAGAAGACAAATAAGTGGTTTGGGAGTGTTACAACATGGTCGAACTAAGTAGTAATCTATTGCTCGCTGCGTTTTTTATCTACATTTTCGCGACAATTGCTTTCTCTATTACGATCTATTATGAAAATAGTACATTAGTTAATAAAACGAAGAGGTGGGGATGGATCAGCTTTGGTCTGGCGTGTGCAGGATTTTTAGCACAACTAGGGTATTTTGTCACTAGGTGGATTGCGGCTGGACATGCTCCGGTTAGTAATATGTTTGAATATACCACGTTCTTAGGATTAACTATTATTTTTGCGTTTCTAATTCTTTATCTTATTTATAAGAAGCCGGTATTAGGTATTTTCTCAATGCCTGTTGGAATTGTGATCATTGCCTATGCATCAGTATTCCCAAGAGAAGTTACGCCTTTAATACCTGCCTTGCAAACTTACTGGCTTCATATTCATGTGATAACCACTGCTATTGGTCAAGGGATTCTAGGGGTTGGATTTATTGCAGGTTTAATCTACCTCATACGTGTTGTTGACCAAAGCAAACGCTCTAAACAAACATTTTGGCTTGAGGCTGTTATTTATTCGGTTACGTGTGCTGTAGCCATTGCAATAACGGTGGGAGTGTTTTCATTAAATAATTATTCTGTCACTTTTAATTGGATAAATGAATGGGAAGTGGAGGCACAGCTTGAATATGAATTACCGGCTATTGTAGGTCCTTATGAAGGTGAATTAATAACAGCTGATCAAAACCGATTTGGCCCATTATTTGAAACACCCGGCTGGATGAACGGAGTGGAGTCTCCAAGAAAGTTTAATACGTTTTTATGGTCAATCCTTTCAGGAAGTATTCTTTATCTTCTATTACGTTTCATTCTAAGAAGTCGGATTGCAGCTGCGATACAACCTATCTTGAAAAACGTTAGTCCACAACTTTTTGATGAAGTTAGTTACAGATCGATTATTATTGGGTTTCCAGTCTTTACTTTAGGTGGATTAATATTTGCCATGATTTGGGCTCAAATCGCTTGGACACGATTTTGGGGTTGGGATCCAAAAGAAGTTTGGGCTCTTATAACGTTTCTTTTTTATGCTGCTTATTTACACTTAAGACTATCAAGGGGGTGGCATGGTGAGAAATCCGCATGGCTCTTAGTGATTGGTTTTGGGATCATCATGTTTAACTTGCTATTTATTAATTTGGTCATCGCAGGATTACATTCTTACGCTTAAAAGGAGATTGTTATGGCAGATTTAACTATATTATTGGCTTTTGGAGCGGGGGTTTTATCTTTTATTTCCCCCTGCAATCTTCCCTTATATCCAGCCTTTCTATCCTATATAACCGGGATGACGGTGGATGAGATGAAGAAAAAAGGTCGTTTTTTACCTCCAAGAGCTATGTTACACACGTTCATCTTTATTTTAGGGTTTTCTACTATTTTTGTTGTGCTAGGAATGTCCACAACATTAGTAGGAGACCTATTCTTGAAATACAATAATCTCATTAGACAGCTAGGGGCCATTTTTATTATTTTGTTTGGATTGGTAACTCTAGGAGTAATCCGACCTTCGTTTCTAATGAAAAATCATCAATTCCAATTTTCCAATAAACCTAGCGGGTATATTGGCACCTATGTAATTGGCATTGCATTTGCTGCTGGATGGACTCCTTGCATTGGCCCAATTTTAGCTTCCGTTATTACTTTAAGTATGACCAACCCGGGTTCCGGGATGCTTTATATGAGTGCTTATAGTATTGGGTTTGCAATACCGTTCTTTTTGATGACATTCTTTATTGGAAGAATGAATTGGATTAAAAAATATACAAATCTCATTATGAAATTTGGTGGAATTTTAATGATCATATATGGGATTTGTTGCACTTGCTCTGCTTTTAATCATTTATTTAATACTAAGGCTTTTGTTTCGATTGGAAAGTAAAGCGAAGTCTCCCTATGCCATTTTGGAGGAACGTTTCGCAACCGGTGAAATCTCAGAAGAAGAATTTTTAAAGAGAAAGAACATGTTAAAATAAAAGTTGTCGCTCTATCGTAGAAGGTTTTAACGATAGAGTGAGCAAATTTTCAACAAAAAGAAACCACATTTAAAGGGGATTAGTTCAATGAAAAAAGGATTAATGGCTAGTATAATTACTCTATCTCTATTTGTTATATCAGCATGCTCAAATGACACAGATCAGATCGACTCGTTTATGCATATTCATGGATTAGAATACTCACAACATGACGAGAGTATTTTTCTAGCTACACATATGGGCTTAATTAATTTAAACGAAGACAGTTGGGAATTAGTTGGGGATCCAGAACATCAGCATGATTTCATGGGTTATACAATTATAGATGAGGACTTGATGATCTCAAGTGGACATCCTGGTGCTCGATCTGACTATGTTGATCCATTAGGGGTCATTATTAGTCATGATTCTGGGGAAACATGGGAACCAATTGCACTTTATGAGGAAGTTGATTTTCATCTTTTACATGTAAATGAAGGAAACCAAGAATTTATGTATGGAATTGATGTATACAACTCAAACCTATATCGGTCAAACAATGGAGGTTATGAATGGGAGATGGTTGATACTACAGGATTACCAGGACCTGTAGCTTCGGTTCTTTCATTAACGTCTCATCCGCAATCTCCTGATTACTTACTAGCTGGAACTGAGACAGGACTGTATGAATCATCTGACGGTGGTCAAACGTGGGCTTTAAAAGAAAATAATCTTAGCGCAAGTTCTTTCCAAACTCTTGATTCTGATTCAGAAGATTTAGTAGCCTATCTCTTTGGAGAAAAGGAAGGCTTGTATTTAAGTGAAGACTTTGGAGAAACATGGGCATCTCTGAATTTTAAGGTAGACGATGATTACATTATGTATATTAGTAACCATCCAACAGATGATGAAATGTTAGTACTCGGATCAATGAAACAAAGTATTTATGAGACAAAGGACTTTGGGAAAACGTGGGAAGTATTGGCAGAGGAAGGAAGTAGAAAGAATTAAAAAGGTTAATCAATAAAACAGTAAGGGGTAAATGAGGCAAACAGTCATTTATCCCTTTTTCGCTTTTTATTACAGGTTTGATCAACTATTATAGTAACAGTCTTATTGATTAAGAAAGACAAATGTAATTTTATGTTAAAATAGATGGAGATTTTGCAAGGTTGTTGAAATGGGATACGTGAGGGAGGGGTGTAATTGAGGAAGTGTTTTTTATTATATGTTGTAATTATTTTAACTTTTGTTGTGGGTTGCAGTGAGAAAACACAAAAGGGCATCCCTTTTTACGATAAAGATGTTATAAGTATCCCTTAATTCACATCCGGAGTGGGACTCTAAAGACATTTCATTAAAATCGAAACAGTTCACAGATGCAAGCAGGATGAAAACTTTTATAGAAGCAATTGAAAATGCTCAGAAAATGGAAGGTATGTTAAATTACATAGCGGAGTTTGATTTGACAGTAAACTTTAAAGATAAATCCTCCGCACACTATCATTTAAGTTTAGGTGGGGAGACAGAAGGCGAAGGTTTGCTTGTTAGTTTATCAAACACTTTACAGGGATTTAGAATTCAAAAGGAAGATACAAAATTATTAAGAGAAATGATCAATAATTAAGTGAATGATTATTTAAAACATAGTTTTTAGCGGTTGGTCATTTGTTTTTATTGAAGCAGGGAGTAAATTTAGCTATTAATAAAATGATAGATAAAAGCAAAGGAGGAGACTCACATAGTTATTCAATCAAATATGTCACCTGAAGCAATTGTTGATGTTTGGGGAGAGACAAAAGAAGTTTTTAAAAAATATAATGTTCCACTAACGAAACAAACATTGGAGACATTAGTTGGAAGTGAACGTCTATACTCACTACTTCAAGAATTAAATTCTGTTATAGGAAGTTCTACTGCAACTTGTATAGAAGGGGGCTGACAAATGCCTAAGAAAAAGGAGTAGGTTATTCCTTAATCATTTTTATTAATCTTGAATTTATTACTTTCTCCAACTAACGTGTAGCATGTACGATAGAACTTGCCGATGAAACCTAGTTCTATTGGATCCCATTGTAAAATGAAAAGGGAGGGGCGGATAAGATTGGACGTTTTTAGTGCTATTTTCAGTCTTATCGTTTTCATGTTAGTGATTTACGGAATTTCAAGAATTACTCATCACTTTAATAATACTAGAGCGTGTTCAAAAAGACGGCAATGGCTCCACGCGCTACAAGCCTCTAGGAGAACCCCACTCCTAGAGGCTTAAAACCTTGTAGCGGTTCCGCTCATTGCGTAGAGTCTGTTCAAAAAGGGAAAACCACCCCTTTTTGAACAGACTCTACTAATAAGAAATTAAACGAGAAATAAAAAAGTGAAATCATAGAATTTCAATATATAAAATAATAATTACTTTTTTCTGAGTAGATCAACAGGAGCGATGCTTCAAATACAAAAGCATCGTTATCCTTGTTCAAAGGGTACGATATTACAATAAGAAGTGAATGATAATGTAGGGGGTGGGCGAGATAAGATTTTTTGAGATAGGAACTTCATTAATGATAGGAAGTTTTATAATGTATGGAGGTGTTTTATTAAATAAATTTTTCGCAATAATAGTTGCTAATAAAATTGGGAAAGGCCTATGGATTGGGCTTGCTACAGTCATAACATTCTTCATCGTCTCTTTCTATATCACAAAAATCATTGGGGAACCTGAAGAGTTTGGAATAATGACTGACCTATTAATATATCAAGCAATAGTAGCCATTTTAACAACTGTCATACTTGAACAACATTTAAAGAACAAAGAAAAAGTCAAAGATATGAATTAATTTCTTATTCAAATTCCTTGAGATAGCAATAAATCTCTTATTTTCTGTGGTGAAGCAGGTTAGCTTTACAACAAGGGCGTTGATTTGCTAAGTCCATGGTTTAAGTAATCTTTTATTTTTATCAAAGTACTGGAAATTCTAAGATTGAGCGTCAGGAGATGCTGTGTCCTGACGCTCCTTCTCTAATGTCATAATTTATTTAGCAAAAACATGATTTCCAATCCGAACAGTTTCGGTACGAGTAGCAATCCATTGGTTAGTAGCAATTTTTGGATTATAGAAAAAGAGTGACCCAGATCCTTGCCCTCTAAATGCTAGAGCCTCATCAACAGCTCGAATCGATTCATTATCAGCCGGACGGTTAATACGTCCATTTTGAACAGGTGTAAACGCGTAGTATCCGTTTGAAACTTCATTAATAACTCCTCGAACCGTATTCGGAAAATCCTTATGGTCAACTCGATTTAATACGACGGTTGCAACAGCGACTTTACCAGCATAAGGTTCTCCTTCTGATTCAGCCATCACTAAACGTGCCAGTAAATCCCTCTCTGAAGCAGAGATAGATTCTGGAATTGTTAACCTTTCTCCTACCATAATCATTGATGACGATTTATTATTTGCATTTTTAATAGCGGATACAGAAACTCCATATTTTTGACCAATTTTATACAAAAATTCTCCAGACGCTACGGTGTGTGTCGTTATTTGTGCGTTTGTATCATTTCCTCCAATAAAAACAAGTGATGCTGCAACGCAAATAGTGATTATTAATTTTTTCATTGTATAAACCTCCTAGAAGTAAGTGACTCTATTAAACTAACATGAAAAATTAGACTAGGAGGTTACCAAATTTACCCATTTGGAAAAATGGACTTGAGGATACCATTAACCCGAACGCTCGAAGCTGTTTTTTTACATTACTGTTACGAAATATGTGGGAGTTTGTAAAAAAACATGGAAGTAAACAGATTTGTTAAAAATATTAGTAGTTGTATAGATATAGAGATCACCACATCTAGAAAAGTTGATGGTCTTGAAAGAGATGAATAAGTTCTTTAATTCGCTACATGAAAAAGAGTTTTTTGAAAAGTCTTCTGAACTCTCAAGGCAATGGGGCTTATTATTGAAAATAAATGGTGAGCCTGAGTGTCCAAAAAATTCTTTTGGTTATATATTTTTAAGTTTGATAGCTAGAAACAGATGAAGAGATTAATAATTAGTCTGGAGAAATTTCATATTATAACAACTTCGTTTGATAAACTCCTTACAGCAGGCCCTAAAGAGGTTTTTTTGTTTTAAATCATCAACCTCCTAAGTAATCAAAAGTGATCATTTATTAAAATTTAAAACACATAAAAACTCCATATTTGATGGATATGCTAAATCAGATAACAAAAATTAATAGGAAACGGAGTATGCAAATGTCAATAAAAACAAAGTTTATAAATTCAAATGCACTTAAACTATTAGCTGTTATTGCGATGGTTGTAGACCATGCATCAATATGGCTTGTGCCTGATGACACTACACTAGCAATATTTGCTCGTGGTTTTGGAAGATTGGCTGCCCCCATAATAGGTTATATGATTGCAGAAGGATACTTCTATACTTCTAATAAGCAAAAATATCTAAAACGACTTTTCATTTTTGCTTTAATTTCGCACTTCCCATTTGTGATGTACTTCGGTCTTGAATGGTGGCAGGGAACTAGTGTAATATGGGGACTGTTTATGGGGTTAGTTGCATTAGCTATTAGTCAAACTACTTACATTTCTCGATTAATAAAAGTTATGATTATTGCTTTGTGCTGTTTACTCGCTTGGACGGCTGACTGGAATTACATTCTTGTATTGTGGATTTTATTTTTTGGAATATACAAGGGACAGTTTAAGATGCAGATGATTAGCTTTGCATTTATAGGGACGGTTTTTTATATTCTTCCTGGCATAAGTTTAGGAATGGATTACGCTTTTCGCTTTGGTATCCTTTTGGCCATTCCTTTTCTTGCTTTATATAATGGAGAAAGAGGAAAAAGCTCTGCTCTTATTAAATGGGGATTTTATGTTTTTTATCCAGCTCATCTTTTAGTACTTTATATTTTGAGGTACTTCATATTTGCATAAATTAAATATTGAGGAGATATATAAACATGATTTGGCTAAAAAAATACAATGTTATATTGATAATGGCTATGTTAATAATCATAATTTTACTAACAGCTTGTATTGATAGAACAAATGTGGATAATTTTATACCAAATGAGTCCATTCCCGCTATGAATGAAGTAGAAAAATCTTCCGAAATTTCAGCCGATGAAGTAATTGAAGAGCCACAAGCAAGAATGTACGAAGGGGATTTAGAGTTACCTGTGGTTGGAGCTACAGGATTTACTTCTATCAGTTTAGATTTGAAAGAATTTCCAAAAAGTGATTCTGAAACTATTGATATATTTGAAGCAGGTACTGCTTTCGAAATTTTAAGAGAAGAGGGAGATTGGTGGTTTATTAAAAGAGGTGATTTAGCTGGTTGGTTACAACATAATTATACTTTTATTAACCTTCCCGATGTTATTCCATCTATTATCTATGATAACACTAATACCTATTCTTCTAAATTCGTTTCATCTGGTAAGGATATCCCTAATATTTCAAACCGTGTCTTATATCCGGGCAAGACATACAACGAACGGCTTGAGAGTGAAGAATATATTATGCCTGTGCTATATTCAATGTCCAAAAAAGTTCATTTAGCACAGCAACTTGCCCTGTCAGAGGGCAACTCACTAAAAATATATGAGGGATTTAGGCCCTACTCTGTACAGAAAGCGGTTGTAGAAGGCTTGAGTAAGTTAGCCGATGATGATCCAGAAGTTATGACTGGTATTAACACACTTCCTTGGGGGATAAATTGGTTTATAACAGACGGTGTTTCTAATCATCAAATGGGTTATGGCATCGATCTCAGTTTAGTTAAAATTAACTCTAAAAAGGAGGTTCCAATTGGTGAATACACCAGAGTCTTAATTAAAGATTATATGGAATATGCGATGCCTACACAAATACATGAATTAAGCGGAGCATCTGCTGTATTTACTACCCCAGTTTCATCACAAAATGCAATTGATTGGAAAACTGCAACTTATACTGATTCAATGAACGAGGCTGCTATAAAGTTACAAACCTATGCTACGACGGCGGGGCTGACACCTTTAGCTTCGGAATGGTGGCATTTTAATGATTTAGATGCTAGGGATGAAACTGCACACAATAGCAGTGACGGTGACTATTTATTAACTGAGATTTATAGTTCAAGTCCTCTAATAGGTGATAATTAACTATAAAGCCTTAAGTGCAAACGTATTGAATAGAGATACGTTACTTATCTAATTTTCAGAAAAAAAGATCCGCTACGTGGAAATTTATAAAGCTCGTAGCGGGTACTTTCTCTTTTAACACTGAAAACCCACTTATTTTTAAATGCAATGACTCGCATTTTTGATATTGTTATAAATAGACTAGGGAAACGTAGAACGGATCCCTAGAAGTAATTGTATGTTGTATTTCTCAATCGGTAAGGTTTAGTTGATCTTCAACCAAAGCTTTGATCGACGTAAGTAAACCAGCTAAGAACAAAGAAACAGTTATTTTCCAATGTAAGTGGTAATAGGAGAATAAACTAGTTAAAAACATCCAACCGAGCCATAACCAAATTACTTTACTCATCGCAAACTCTCAAATTACCAACCACAACGGGTATATTTTTATCATAACTCCCCATCAGTTTCCTCCTAATAATAAGTCTCATTCTCTTTATCTGTTATTCTATGTTTTCTTTCGTAATTTTAGAAGATCTTGTGAATAGAACGTACTTTTAACGAATGATCGAATTAAGATAGTACCTTTAACTATTTTGTTATGTTCTTAACCGGTTCCTAATTGCACATTGCTGCTAAAAAATATTTTATGAAAATATTAAACTTCATACTTTGAACAAATTCATATGAAATAATCCTCTTAATAACGAAAATAAGGGGTTTTAATTATGCTAAATGAGAAAAGAGTTTTCTTGAAAAGTTTTATGCACTCCCCAAAGGCTATTGGAAGTATTATCCCTAGCTCTCCTTACCTCGTTCAAAGTATGGTGAATCAAGTAAATTTACAAAAAAATTCGAAGGTTGTTGAATTAGGAGCTGGAACCGGAGTACTTACTGAAACAATACTCAAAGAGTCAAAACTAGATCACCCATTAATAGTATTTGAAAACAATTCCTCCTTAAAACAATCGTTAAACAGATTTGCTTCTGAAATTACTATTTTTGATGATGCTTTTAACTTAAAGGGGAGCCTAAATGAACAAGAAAAATCAATTGATTATATTTTTTCTGGCCTTCCTTTACTAAATTTCAAAAAAGAAGTACTAATCAATTTACTTGATCAGATAGAATATATTCTCAAACCAGGCGGGAAATTTATTGCTTTTCAATATACACCTTTTTTGCTTCCTTATCTTAATGCGGCTTTTGATAAAACGAGTCTTAAAATAGTTCCTTTGAATATTCCTCCTGCTTTTGTCTTTGTCTGTGAGAAGAGACATTGAGGTAAAATCGAAGTTCTACTTACTAGGACTTTGGATTAGAGAGGCTCTTATAAACTAAAAAAATTAGAAAGGCTGACTTTATATGTATAACAAATCAAAAAAAATAAACCCCAATGCTGCCGAAGTAAATGAAATAATTCTATACGATGGGATAGAACTAACAGTAATTGCGGTGTACAACAATAGTGTGGTAGCTGAATTTATTACGTATCCTGTTTGTGGTAGGGAGGATGAATTCCCCTTTGAACGTACCTGTATCAATCATCGAAACTATCAACGTACCTTTGAAACTATTTATAAAAGAACTAACAGGAATTATATTTAATTTTCATAATTAATTCAAACTTTCCTTATATATTTATAACTATAGTTAAGATTTTATATTAACTTAGTAAGACAAGTAAACAGCTAAGAGGTGAAAGGGAAATGGAAGAAACAATACAACCGTTAAGCAGAATTTTTCTGGAGATCGGTCCTTTAAAAATTTATTGGTATGGGGCTCTTATAGGGATCGGTGTAGCCATTGGTTATATAATGGCTACACGAGAAACGATTAAACGAGGGCTGCCGAAAGATACATTTGCGGATTTACTACTATGGGCATTACCTATCTCCATTATTTGTGCCCGCTTGTATTATGTGGCCTTCCGATTTGAACATTACGTAGACGACCCTATAAGAGTGTTGTATATATGGGAGGGTGGCTTAGCTATACATGGTGGATTAATTGGCGGTGTAGCGACAGCTATTGTTTATGCAAAAAAACAAAATATACCAATATTTAAATTGTTGGATATCGGTGCTCCTAGTATCTTACTTGCTCAGGCAATTGGTCGTTGGGGTAACTTCATGAATCAGGAAGTGTATGGTGGACCTGTAACAAGAGAGTTTCTCGAAAATCTCTTGTTACCTAATTTTATTATTAATCAAATGTACATTAATGGAACCTACTATCAACCAACGTTTCTATATGAGTCAATCTGGAATATGATTGGTGTTGTAATTTTGCTATATCTGCGTAGGTTAAACCTAAAACAAGGTGAAATTTTTTATAGCTATCTCATTTGGTATTCTATTGGTCGCTTTGTCATAGAAGGAATGAGATTAGATAATCTGATGATTGGTGATACTTTGCGAACGGCACAAGTAGCTTCTATTATATTGATTATTGGGGCGGTAATAACTTGGATTTATCGGAGAAGAGCAGGTTTAGCCAATCAAGGATATCTTGATGAGATCGTGAAGCAACAAAGAAATAATAAAGCAAAGAAGAGAAAGAAAAAATAGACATTCTAAAACAGCTGACCTTTTATTAAGGGTCAGCTGTTTTTAGCTTAATTGATAAATGGTGATGTTTATCAATTGCTTTTGTCTAGTTTACAAAGGTAATTGCTTGTTTTCC
>NZ_ALPT02000105.1 GCF_000292245.2 Alkalihalobacillus alcalophilus ATCC 27647 = CGMCC 1.3604
AAAAACCTCTTCTTATTGAGAAGAGGCTGTATTACTAGTATCCAATTCTAAGTGAGCGCGTAATTCTTGACTGACTCGATTCACTTCTTCATCAGGTATTTGTAAATAATATATCCCATCAATTCTTTTTCCCGAACCTGTAATCTCCATTTGCTCGACATTATGTCGCGCTTCTTTATAGTTGGATTGGATCGCCCATATTCCATTTAAATCTAAGTCTGTTCTTACCGATTCACCAACCGCACTTAAGATTTGTCCCGCTTTCGTAATCGAACTAAATTGAGCACCTTCTTGAATGACGGCATCAACAATTTGACGTTGACGATCATTTCGACCGAAATCACCACGTGGGTCTTCGTATCTCATGCGTGAATAAGCGAGAGCTTCATCGCCATTTAAAAATAGTTCACCTTCATTAAAAGTAAACCCATCTTGTTGAAAAGCGAAAGCATTATCAACCGTCACTCCTCCTAACGCATCAACTAAGCCTTTAAATCCTTCCATATTAATACTCGCATAATGGTCAATCGGAATGTTCAAAAAGTTTTCGACCGTATTAATCGTCATTTGCACACCACCAAACGCATAGGCGTGGTTAATTTTATCTTGAAAGCCACGTCCAATAATTTCGGTACGAGTATCACGAGGAATACTTAACATTTTAACTGACTTTTCTTTCGGGTTCACCGTCATCACAATAATTGTATCGGAACGTCCTGAATGATTATCACCACGAGAGTCAACACCTGTAATTAAAAAGGATAACGGTTCCTGCTCTTCCATATTGACTTCCTTCTCACGTTTATCGGACACCGGACGATCGATTGACTCATGCATTTGATCGACTGTATTCGTCAGCGAATTATAAAGGTAGAAACCATAACCTACAACACTTAAAAACATGACCGCTAAAATAATCCCAAAAATCTTTAAGCCTTTTTTCATCTTGATTTTCTCCTTGATTCTCTCTTTTTTATCATATTAAGTTGACTTCTATTCTTTTCCACTACTTTCTATTATAGATGATCCTTTATATTAACAGCAAATGGATTTTTTTCTTTTCACTTTGACAAATTATGATATAATTCTAGGAGATTATACATGTACCTATTGCGGAAGGAGTTTTTCTGAAAATTATGGAAGAGACGATAAGTTTACAAGATATTTTTTCAACATTAAAAAGAAGGTTGAAATTGCTCATTATTATCCCACTTATTGCTTTAGTTATAAGTGGTTTAGTGAGTTATTTTCTTCTTACCCCTATATATGAGAGCTCCACCCAAATTTTAGTAACGCAAACGACTAACGAAAACATAACCCAGCAGGATATCCGGACAAATATTGAGGTAATTAACACCTATAATGATATTATTAAAAGTCCTGCTATTTTAGATCTTGTTGTGGCAGAACTCAATCTTGATATGTCGACCAGTTCCTTAAATAGTCTAATTTCCGTTTCTAGTCAAAATAATTCACAGGTTGTCACTTTATCGGTTGAACATGAAAACCCTGCTGCGGCCGCAAATATTGCCAATACAACCGCACTTGTGTTTCAGGAAAAAATTGTCGACTTAATGAATGTCGATAATGTCAACGTATTATCACCGGCTGTTGTTAGTGATTCGCCTTCTCCCATTAAGCCTAATCCTACTTTAAACATGGCGATTGCCTTAGTAGTTGGGTTAATGGCGGCAGTTGGACTTGCTTTCTTATTAGAGTATTTAGATCCGACGATTAAATCTGAAGAGGAATTAGAGAAATTACTTGGCTTGCCACTCCTAGGTGTCGTACCGAATATGGATGCGGAGCTTCAAGGGAAACAAAAATCATAAGAGGAGTGGAAACGATTGGCTAGACGTGAATTAAAAAGCACTGGAAAAAAACGAGCATTAATTGCCCATGAAAGAAAAAAATCACCGATTTCGGAGCAATTCCGGACAATTCGAACGAATATTGAGTTTTCTTCCGTTGATAAACAAATTAAAACATTACTCGTCACTTCTCCTGGGCCTGGCGAAGGAAAAACAACAACAGCGGCGAATCTCGCAATCGTTTTAGCCCAGAACGGAAACAGCGTATTATTAATTGATGCCGACTTACGGAAACCGACTGTTCATCATACATTTGGTGTCTTAAATACGCGTGGGTTAACAAGTCTTTTAACAAAAAAAGAAGATTTAGAGCATACGGTTCAGGCAAGTGAGATTGAAGGACTTTCTCTTTTACCAAGTGGACCAAATCCACCGAACCCTGCAGAGCTATTAAGTTCAAAAACGATGGAACATCTTTTGCAATCATTAGGAGAAAAGTATGATATGATCGTGCTTGATACTCCTCCTGTCATGGCGGTAACCGATGCTCAAGTGTTAGGAAATCGTGTTGATGCGTCTGTCCTAGTCGTCTCTAACGGCAAAACTGACCGTAATCAAGCGGTGAAAACAAAGGAATTGCTGACACAAACTTCTTCTAAATTATTGGGTGTTGTTTTTAATAATAAAGAAGTGAAAAAAGGGCATTATTACTATTATTACGGCGAATAATTATTGCAAAGATGATTGAAAACCCACGTTCATCCTCCTTTAGGGATTCGTGGGTTTTCCGCTTTTATACGAGTTGAGACCTTTAGTCGTCTCCTCCCGACAAATCCCTACTAATTTCTCCTATAGTCTTCCACTATATGCCACAATTCACTATAATAATAGTAATGATATCGGATGTTAGTAGAACTATATGGAATAGGAGTTATTCATATGTTAAAGAAAAAATGGTCGATTGTTGCAGCAAGTATCGCAGTTATGATCATTGGTATAATTGTCACCTTTTCCTTGCTCCATCCTGATAAAATGATGGCAATGGAATTAGAAGCGAAACAATCATTTGAAGATGCTGATTATGAGAAAAGTGTCGAGCTCTATTCGAAAATACTAGAGGAAGATCCTTATCATGTCGAAGCCCGAATGAGACTCGCCCAATCGTATGCGGCTTTATCACGCCTTGATGAAGCGGAAGAAACATTACTTGATGGTATTGACTTATTACCAAGAGAAGCGAGCTTTTATTCGTCCCTTTCCATGTTCTATATGGCTCAATTTAAGATCGATGCCGCTCTTTCAACACTCCAAGTCGGGATCGACAAAACGTCTGACGAAGATTTACATAATGAGTATGAGCAACTAACGGCTGGGATAGAGATAGTTTCTGAACGAACCTATGTACAACAAGGCTTTCAACGCTCTTTACAACTCGTTTGGTCCGATCATAATGGGGAAGAAGTTCCTTTAAAAGCTGATGAGTGGTCGCTCTCAGATGAAAAAGCAGCTGAATTGGAAGATAGAGAAGATAGCGTTATTTTTTATGGCAAAGAACCAGCTGAGGTAACGGTTGTCGCTTCTATAGGAGAGTTCGAACAAACGATTGACCTTTTTATTCTCGAACAAGTCGTTGAGGTTCTGACCTTTACAGAGGATTTCTCTGAGTCGCTTCCTTTAGCCATCGGAGAAGAAAAAGTGATCTCGATTAGAGCGGAAGATGCGACGGGTGCGGAAATGTCGTTCGAATCTACTTGGTCAACCGTGAACGGCTTAGGTTCTATCACGAGCTCAAGCGAGCAACAAGCCACATTTAACGCCGAACAAGAAGGTCTCGAAACGATTCGAGTGACCGTTCAAGATTTAACGCTTGAAGCGGAAATGGTCATTGATGGTCAAAACAAAACAATTTTAACTAAAACAGAAGGAAATGGCACGGTTGAACTCTCCCCTCAACAGCTATCTTACACGACCGGAAGCGAAGTAACGATTCAAGCCATACCTGCTGAAGGCTGGGAATTTGTCCGTTGGGAAGGCGATTTAGAAAGCTCTAACCAATCGGAAACGATCGTCGTCAATGATCATAAGCGTATTAAAGCGATTTTTTCACAAAATAATATTACATTAGCAGCGACTCATTCCGTCGGCGGTACGATTCATTCGAACAAACGCTTAACTCAAGTGCGTGAAAATGACCTTGTGACCTTAACAGCTGTTCCAGCAAGCGGCTGGCGCTTTGTACGATGGTCAGGTGACATGCCTTCAACTGAACGAAACCTTTCCCTCTTTATGAACCGTAACTATTCTGTGCATGCTGTCTTTGAACAGGAACAAACAACGTCCAATGAAGGTGAAGGAACAGGAACAAATGGAAATCAAGGGTCAGCTAACGAAAAAGAAACTGGAACGGATTCAAGACAAACGTACACTCTCTCCTACACTGCCGGTGAAGGAGGAAGCATTCAACCGAGTGCTCCTGGAAGCTCTTTTACTTCCGGTAGCGAGGTTGCTTTAACGGCTCACCCTAAAAAGGGTTGGGAATTCGTTAGCTGGAGCGGGGCGGCAACAGGAACAAACCCAACAATTACCTTAACGATGTCCCAAGACCAGCATGTCACTGCTTCTTTTAAAAAGAAAGAAAACACAACACCTGAACCACAACCAGAGCAAACCTATACATTATCCGCTTCTACTAGTGGACAAGGAAGTGTTTCACCTCGTTCAGGCGAGTACAAAGCAGGGACAAATGTAACGATTACCGCAACAGCTGAATCCGGTTGGAAATTTGTCCGTTGGCAAGGTGATGCCTCTGGTTCATCCTTAACGACTTCCGTCACGATGAATGGCAACCGCAACGTCACCGCTGTTTTTGAAAAAATTCAAGTGGAAGTACCATCCGAACCACCAACAGACGGAGACGACCAAGACGATTCAGAAGATGAAGAAGACGATCCAGCAAACGAATAAAAATCCTCAGCTTTGGAGTTTTCCGAAACGCCTGAGCTAGGATTGGATACCAGATAGACCTAATTTCCTGAAAAAGGAGCTGTAAGACAAATGAAAAATGTTCTATTAGTACTATTTGTAGTAGCTTGCTTAGCCCTATTAGTTGTCGGTCATTTTCAATACGAAGCTAAACTAAACAATATCGCAAGTGACGCCGAGGGCCAAGCGGTCTCTCAAGAGTTAACCCTTTCAACTGAAGAAGGTAGTCATGATGAGGATTCGCATCCAGAGCGTGTAGAAGGACTTATCAGGTCGGTCCTTAAAGCTCATAACACAGATACACTCTCGCTCGTTTATTTAGGCTCTGACGCCTTAGGAGAAGGAGAAGAAGGTTCTTGGCCACATTTAGTCAATGAACACCTCGTTGACTTACTAGGAGAAGAACAGGTTGAAACGAATTTAATCCCCGTCGGAATGGCCGGTTCAACTAGTTTATTAAACGACACCATGATCGAATCTATCTTGGAAACAGAACCAAATCTATTAATCATCGAACCACTCGTCTTAAATAACATTCGTTTTCAAAATGGATACGACATCACAACGACGATTGCCGATATTGAAACTTTGATAGCAGATATCCAAGAACGTGCATCTAATTTAGAAATCGTTATCACTCCATCGAACCCGATTCATAGTCCGACAAGTTATCATCTCGATATCGAACAGCTTCAAGAGTTCGCGACGACAAATGACTATCTTTACGCGAACCACTGGACGGAATGGCCCGATTACCATTCCGATGAGATCAAAGACTACTTACACGAAGGTCGACCAAACGAAGCCGGTCACCAAGTCTGGGCCGACTATATGATTGACTTTTTAACAAAATAAGTGATTCAAGTCGATAGCAAGTTAAAGTAGATTTAGAAAAGAGCCTTTTAGTTATAAAAGATGCCGCTCCATCCAAATGATGTCACTTCATTTGGATGGAGCGGTTTTTTTCTGTACCAGAGTCGGAATATATTACAGAAATAATTTAAATGTTTCACCCTCTCAGTTTTAAAGACTCATTAAAAATATTTTTTTGTTTAATTAAAAGGCATTACAAGGAAAAATAAGTTTAATTTCCTTTTAATCCTATGTGATAATCTGTTGAAAACTCATAAACATAATGTAACGCTAGAAAAGAAGCTGTAACCTCATACCTGTACAATAGGTTTTACGAGTCATAGGAGATGGGTATAGTTATAGTCAAAGAACAAAAAGAGTAGACTTGTAAAAAAAGTCCTACATCAAGATGGAAGTATATGATATAATTTTTAATATTAAGAATTTTATAATAATTTAAAGGGGATGATATACGTGCCTATTCAAGAAATGAAATCGATTTGGAC
Source organism: Alkalihalobacillus alcalophilus ATCC 27647 = CGMCC 1.3604 (assembly GCF_000292245.2). GTDB lineage: Bacteria > Bacillota > Bacilli > Bacillales > Bacillaceae_D > Alkalihalobacillus > Alkalihalobacillus alcalophilus. Next base: position 6,152 of record NZ_ALPT02000105.1, read on the forward strand.
TCCTCTAGCTCTCGTGCGCATTCGTTTTTTTAAATCCGACAATGGTAGAATATACATCAAAGTAGGCAATCGTCGCCGCCGCAAGTTCCTCAATTCAAAAGATAACTAATGTTAATTATGATAAATTAGGACTGTTCCAAAGGGTGTTTCATTCACTTTGGGACGGTCTTTTTTTGTGGGGTTATTAGATTGAATTTTATAGGTACTATAATTATGACAAAACTCTTATTTCATTACCAATTAAGCTTTATTTGCACCCTAATCTCGGCAACTCGTGAGTTTCATTACCTATTAACTATTATTCGCACCTTAATTCCAACAGCTCGGCTTTTTCATTACCTATTCACCATTATTCGCACCTTAATTCTAACTGCTCGGCTTTTTCATTACCTATCAACTATTATTCACACCTTAATTTCTTCAACTCATTTTTTTCATTACCTATTAACTTTTTTCGCACCTTAATTTCTTCAACTCGGCTTTTTCATTACCTATCAACTATTATTCGCACCCTAATCTCCGCAACTCGGCTTTTTCATTACCTATTAATCGTTATTCGCACCTTAATTCTAACTGCACGGCTTTTTCATTACCTATCAACTATTATTCGCACCCTAATCTCCGCAACGCAGTTTTTTCATTACCTATTAACTTTTTTCGCACCTTAATTTCTTCAACTCGGCTTTTTCATTACCTATTAATCGCTATTCGCACCTTAATCTCCGCAACTCGGCTTTTTCATTACCTATTAATCGTTATTCGCACCTTAATTCTAACTGCTCGGCTTTTTCATTACCTATCAACTATTATTCGCACCTTAATCTCCGCAACGCAGTTTTTTCATTACCTATTAACTTTTTTCGCACCTTAATCTCCGCAACTCGGCTTTTTCATTACCTATTCATCATTATTCGCACTCTAATCTCCGCAACGCAGTTTTTTCATTACCTATTACCAGTTTTTCGCACCTTAATTTCTGCAACTCAGTTTCTTCATTACTTATTAACTTTTTTCGCACCTTAATTCCAGCAGTTCGGCTTTTTCATTACCTATTCACCATTATTCGCGCCGTAATCCCCGCAACTCGGCTTTTTCATTACCTATTCACCATTATTCGCACCGTAATCCCCACAACTCGGCTTTCTCATTACCTATTACCAGTTTTTCGCACCCTAATCTCCGCAACTCGGCTTTTTCATTACCTATTCACCATTATTCGCACCGTAATCCCCACAACTCAGTTTTCCCATTACCAATCACAAAAACAAAAAAAAAACCCTCGACCACAGCAGCAGTCGAGGGTTTCTATTATTCTAGTGGAGGCGTTTTGCTCCAAGATAACGAGCTTTCCAGTAAGGGTTGTCCATGCTTGTAATGGTCACGCCTGTGGAAGAACCACTATGAATGAATTGGTTGTTCCCGATGTAAATTCCATTATGAGATGGTCCGCTTGTATAGGTTTCAAAGAAGACGACATCGCCAACACTCGGTTGAGAAACGGCAGTTCCCGCATTCCATTGTGTTGCGACTGTTCTTGTTAGGTTAACCCCTTGTTGTTTAAAGACGTATTGAATATATCCACTGCAATCAAACCCAGATGTTGTCGTACCTCCCCACAAATATGGGACTCCGATGTGTAAAGAAGCTTCCGCAATTAAGTTTGTCACAAAAGCTGCTGGTGATGTTGTGCTTGAGCCACCACTGTTGCCTGAATTGCCACTACCTGTTTGCTGTTGACCGCCTTGGTTCGTCGCTACTTCTCTTAGTTTTGCTAATGTTTGTGGTCCAGCAATTCCATCAACCGTTAAATTGTGAGACCTTTGGAAGGCGCGGACGGATGCTTCTGTATCTTTTCCAAAATAGCCGGTTGGGTTTTGGTTAAATACACCAACAGAACGTAATTGTGCTTGTAATTCTGTCACCGCATTACCGCTACTTCCGACTCGATAAATGCCATTTGCAATATTAGAAGGAGGTGCTGGTGTTGCAGTTTCTTCTTTAGGCTTACTGCTAGAACCTGAATTTGAATTTTGTGGAGGTGCTTGTCCACCGGCTTTATTCGCTAAAGCTTGTAACGTTTGCGGACCTGCAATTCCATCAACTAATAAGTTATGATCCCTTTGGAAATTAAGAACGGCTTGTCTTGTCCCATTGCCATAAATGCCATCGACTTTAATTTTGTAGTATCCGAGTGAAGCTAACTGCTGTTGTAATGTCGTAACAGCAGAACCGCGGCTTCCATTACGTAAAATGCCACTTGAAGCGACTTGGGTTGGGGCTGTTGTCGTCGTATTATTCGAGTTATTGTTATTACTCGCTTGTCCATTTGAGGATTGAGCTTTTCCTAATGCTGCAAATGTCTTCGGACCAACAATTCCGTCAGCTGTTAGATTATTCGCACGTTGAAAATCCTTTACAGCATCAATTGTAATTGTTCCAAAGTAACCAGTGGACTTTTCGTATGTAAAGAAGCCTTTATTCGATAAAACATCCTGTAACTCAATTACATCTGAATGGTTCATCCCAAAACGGAGTGTCTGATCTCCTAATGCTGCCTCAGCCACCATCGGAGTTGCAAGGGCAAGACCTGTTGCAACGGTCGAGGTCATAACCACTTTCTTCATTGTTGATTGTCTAGCTTTTTCTACCATCCTTAAAATCCTCCCACTCTTATGTTTGAATTATTCGAAAAACAAGTACTATTTTCATAGTTCTAATTCTATTACCTTTATTACTTTTTATATTATTAAATTCGTTATGACTTATAGACTATATTTATATTGATATTTTACTTTAAATGATGATATTATTCTATCCCTGTAACATAAATGTAATATTAAAGGATCAAAGTACCTAGTTATTTTTACACTACTAACTCATATGAAAATGGATATTTTTTATATTTTCTCATAATTCAGTTTAGATCAAGAGAAAACACCCATCGAAAACGCTTTAAATATATTTTCGGAAGGGACTTTTGATCCTTTTATTTAACAAATCATTCGATCTATATAAGTTAATTAATAAGAGAAATCGAAATCAAAACTAGGAAAAGAGGCTCTTTTCATTCGAAATAGAACCACTCCTTTTTTCATATATAAAATTCGATTCATCTTCCCAGCTCATTTACTCAATATTTGCTCAGCCTGTTGAAACCTACTCCCAAGCAATCAGCCTTCTTTGAACAACACCTCTCTTAATCCAATTTTTAGTAGTCACACTTTTTTATTAAGTAGATGCAAATAGCTATAATCACTTAAAAATACCTATAATTACTTAAAAATACCTATAAATTATCTTGAAATCGTGATAATATTGATTGATAAAATAGAACTTTTTTGGGGGTTACTTTTATGCCTATGCATCAAATGAAATCAATTTGGACTCCTTTAGCCCTTTTTCGTATTCATTTTTTTCGTTCAGATGATGGTGGCCTTTACATAAAAATAGGCAAGCGTCGCCGCCGAAAGATCAGCTCAAAGAAATAACGCTTACATTAAGTGGAGCTCCGGCTTCGCTTTTTTGTTTTTTTACCCTACACTTCCACTTATCGTTTTAATCCAGATTGCCGTGACCTCCTCCTTTTACTTAGAGCCGACTCCTCTATGTTAAAGCTTATAAACAGTTCTTTTTTATAAAAGGAGCTAAAAATTCCCTTTAAACTGAAACCTAATCGGCTTTGTTTACGTCTAATATTATAGGGATAGAAATTCACTAAATGTGAGTGCACAGTTAACGTCCATTTTTAGTAGAAATGAAACATTCTTCTATTCCTCCCTCAAGAATTATATCTTTCCTTATATTTTTTACAATTTATTTCAATTTTCCACCTATAAAATGATAGGTCTTGTTATAATGTGGGTATACTCTTACTAGAATCCATTTTTGAAGATTAATTGATTGCTATTATCATACCGAGTGATTCTAATACAAGATTAGAAGGAGGATATACAATGAGCGATCGTCTGAATGAAATCGATAGCAAAAATCCTTCCCTTTTTTCGAAAATCACAAAAAATAAAGTCATCTTCATTTTATTTGCCGCTGTTCTGTTCTTAGGAGTTGGCATCGGAGCAAGTTCATATTATACAAATGCCAATTCTATAGCGAAACAAGTCGGTGATCATGCAACCGCAATTATCGACCAACAAGATAAGAACAATTACATACCGGCTTTCCTTGAACAAAATGAAGAGTCCGAAGAGATAATCGTCGTCGAACCAGTTGAGGAAAAAGAGGAACCAACCGAACAGATTGAAGAAAATAAAGAGGAAGAAGACTTGGTTGTCGTTGAAGTAGATTCCTCTCCTCAAGAAAATGAGGAGGAAACTCGCGAACCAGAAGAAAGTGAAGTTGACCTAAAAGAGGAAGAGTCTAAGGATAAGAAGGAGTCTACAGATGAGATAGACGAAGTTGAAGACGAAACTGAAACGGATTCAGCTCAAGATACGAATGAGAAACGTCGCAATGAGCTTTTCCAGCAACTAAAAAACCAAGTGTTTACGGTTAATTCTAGCACTCATCAAGGTTCTGGTTTTCTTTATAATGACCAAGGAATTGTTATAACAAATGCCCATGTCGTCAAAGGTGATTTATTCGTCAATGTCAAACCACAAAATGGTCCACAGCTTGTTGCTGAGGTGATCGGGTATTCAAATGAAACGGATGTCGCGGTTTTGCTTGTGAATGATCTAATCGGTCAAAAACCGGCCCCACTTGAAAAAGGAAGCTCAATCGCGATTGGCGATGAAGTGATTACACTCGGAACACCACAGGGAGCTGATTTCACCATGACGAGTGGACAGATTACCGAAACTGGTCTGAACTTTTCAATTGGAAGCTTCTATTATTTAGATCTCTATGAATCATCAGCAAAAACTCGGCCTGGAAGTAGTGGTGGGCCGCTCATTTCCTTAAATACAGGAAAAGTTGTCGGTATTAATTCAGCGATGGATAAACACCGTGACAGCATTAGCTATTCGATCCCGTTGTTTACGGTTGATTCAATCATTCAAGATTGGGTAAAGTCACCACTTAGTCAAAGCGACCTACTCGTCCTTTACGGCGAAGAAGAGGCCGTTGTCATCGAAAGCGAAGGGCAAGGGACAGGTGATCCAAATAAAGAAGAAAAATCGGATGAAACTGGCGATAGCGCTAAGAATGAAGAGGAAGATAACGAAGGCAATGAAACAGAAACTGCCGGGAAATTTGACAGTAGCGCTCTAGATGCTACCCAAAATAATGAAACGGAAGAACCAACAGAAAAGGAAGCAAACACTGAAGAGGCCCCATCATTAATAGAAGAGCAAGCTCCGATTAATACTCCGTCTGTAGATGAAGAAACTGAGGAGAAAAAGGATGCTTACAGTGAAGATTCGGAAAAAGAGGACGAAACTGTGAGTGTTGATGCTGAGCTCGAACAAAAGGACGAATCAGAAGAAAGCACGGACGATGAGCTATAATAGATTTCAAGGAAGCTAGTTTTTTCTTGGACCTGATAGAAAAACAGCACGAAAATTATTTCAAAATATTTACTTCACCCTATCTGAGTTTTCCCTTATCAGGTAGGGTTTTTGGAGCTGTTTTGAAGATGTTAAAGGTGTTAGTGGTAAGTTTATTTGAACTACTCGCCACTTAGCTAACGCTTGAAGTGGGAGATTCTTGGGAACAGAGCGTACTTGCCAGCGCATTTCTTTGCCGACAGAGGTTTCTCTTATGGACCAAGCTATCCCCGTCGATTCCTACGGTTCTGGATGTTGTTTTAAGCCGTGTAGAAGGTTCTTAACCCTTCAGCTAGAATATTTTGGCTGGCATTGATATCTCGATCGTGATGTTTATCGCAAATAGGACACGTCCAATCCCTTATTTCAAGAGATCTCTTGCCGTCTTGATGTCCACATTCGGAACAGATTTGACTAGATGGATACCACCTGCTTATTTTCACGATGGTTTTCCCGTACCATTTTGCTTTGTATTCTAATTTCGATACAAAGGCAGACCAGGATACATCCGAGATCGATTTGGCTAACTTATGATTACGCAACATTCCTTTGGTGTTCAAATCTTCGATACAGACAATATCGTGGTTTTTGATGAGGTCTGTACTTAGTTTGTGAAGGAAATCGTCACGTTGGTTCATTACTCTTTCGTGTAATCTAGCAACTCTACGTTTTTGTTTTTGATAGTTTTTGGCATCAAGAAGGTTCATA
>NZ_ALPT02000106.1 GCF_000292245.2 Alkalihalobacillus alcalophilus ATCC 27647 = CGMCC 1.3604
GTTTAGGATTAGTCGCACCTCATGTAGGTGCGTGGATTGAAATATCGTATGGGGCAGGTACATTAAATATTATAAATGTCGCACCTCATGTAGGTGCGTGGATTGAAATTAGTCTGTTCTGGTGCTTGCTAGTAGTCGAGCTAGTCGCACCTCATGTAGGTGCGTGGATTGAAATTGCGAAGCGGTGCAAGGGGCATGATTTTAATTAAGTCGCACCTCATGTAGGTGCGTGGATTGAAATTCTTTTCATCGTCCTTATCTCCCTTTTAATTAATCGTCGCACCTCATGTAGGTGCGTGGATTGAAATAGTCCGAACTTGTTCTATCGTATACCCTTGTTCCGTCGCACCTCATGTAGGTGCGTGGATTGAAATCTGAGACAGTCGCGTGGGTAACAGGCGCTAGTGGTCGCACCTCATGTAGGTGCGTGGATTGAAATCTTCACGAGTTCAGAGAACACAGTCGTAAGCTTTTGTCGCACCTCATGTAGGTGCGTGGATTGAAATTAACCTAAACAATAGGTATCCTTCATCTTCCGCGTCGCACCTCATGTAGGTGCGTGGATTGAAATAATCCATAGACAGTGATTGGATGTAATGAGAGCTGTCGCACCTCATGTAGGTGCGTGGATTGAAATGACTTTAAGGGCTTCTTACGAATTAAATCGAAATGTCGCACCTCATGTAGGTGCGTGGATTGAAATTAATGGTCAAATCGAGGGTGTAACTCTTGCGGAGTCGCACCTCATGTAGGTGCGTGGATTGAAATATCTCACAAAATAATGATGATCATTATGCTCGAAGTCGCACCTCATGTAGGTGCGTGGATTGAAATACCTAGTCAGCACAAATACTTACACAACAAACAAGTCGCACCTCATGTAGGTGCGTGGATTGAAATCTTTAAGCTAGAGGATAAAGTTTGAATACCAACAGTCGCACCTCATGTAGGTGCGTGGATTGAAATAATTGACGATAAGCATATATTATTCGTGTCTCTTCGTCGCACCTCGTGTAGGTGCGTGGATTGAAATATTCATGACACTTTTAACATCTTCTTTAGTAGTTGTCGCACCTCGTGTAGGTGCGTGGATTGAAATTGGAGCTAGTTTCCCCCAGTTTTGAAAAGAGTTATGTCGCACCTCATGTAGGTGTGTGACTAGAAAGGTAAATCAAAGTTGGTTAAATCCTTTTTGGCAGGCCACTTGTTCCTATCACAAAAGTGGTGCGGAGGTTACATAATGGCTTTATTAGAAATGGGATTAAATCAGTTATCGGTATTGACTTTAATAATTGAAACAGCAAAGGAAGATTTCAACAATAATCATAATGTTTCTTTCAAAAAGAACGGCTAAGGATTCTCAAATTGAAGCTGTTTCTGACGATTTATTATTAGAACGGGTTCTTATTCATCACCTTGATGACTTAAATGCCTATTTTAGTGAGAGTTATCGAATTTTGCAAAGTAACGGACATTATTTAATACAAGAGCGCACCCTAGAGAATTGTCTCTTCCCAATCCGTTGACTTAGATTAATATACAAATGATGATATATAGAAAAAGCCACAAATGAAACAATGTGGCTTTTTTGTATATTTTACTCTACTCAAGATTAGCGTGTTTCCCATACATTTTGTTAGAATCTAAGCTTTTTTTCTTCATAAAGCGCAAGATTAAGGCGTCATAAAATAACAACATCGTTTGCTCAAAAAGGGATCCCATTGGTTGAATGGTCTTGTACTCGCTTTTGGATTGATCTTTTGTGGCTCCGGGTAATTTAATAACAATATCAGCTAACTTGGCTATGGTTGATTCAGGAGAGATGGTTATAACTGCGACTGTACCTCCCAAGCTTTTAGCTTTTTCAGCAATGGCAACTAGGGTTTTCGTTTCTCCTGATCCTGAACCAATGATTAATAAATCGTCCTTTTCTAAATTAGCTGTTACGGTTTCCCCAACTACATAGGCATCAATCCCCATGTGCATCATTCGCATCACAAAAGATTTACCCATCAATCCAGATCTGCCTGCACCAGCGACAAAGATTTTCTTCGATTCTAAAATCTGATTTATTAACTTCTCTGCTTCTGAATCACGAATTAAGTGAACCGTTTGATTTAATTCGTTCACGACTTCGGCTAAATATTGTGTAGTCTGCATGGTTGAATTAACCTTGTTTAATTAATTTTTGCATTTCGAGTGCTGTAGCTTTTTTATCTTCTTTACTCGTGATTCCCCCACCTACGATAACTAAATCTGGGTGGTGTTTAATCACTTCTGGAAGTGTTTCTAATTTGATACCACCTGCAATGGCAGTTTTTGCATTTTTAACAACACTTTTGATCGTTGAAAGGTCTTCAAAAGAATTCTTTCCAACAGCTTGAAGATCGTAACCTGTGTGAACACAAATATAATCAACACCAAGTTCATCTAGTTCTTTTGCACGGGCTGCAATATCCTTCACGGCGATCATATCAGCAAGGATTTGTTTTCCTTGTTTTTTAGCTTCTTCTACTGCACCTTTAATTGACTCGTCTTCTGCGGTTCCAAGAATTGTAATGATGTCAGCACCTGCAGCAGATGCTTGGCTTACTTCATATCCAGCCGCATCCATAATTTTCAAGTCCGCTAATACGGTTAAGTTAGGAAATGCAGCTTTTACTTCTTTCACGGCTCTAAGACCTTCATTGATCACCACAGGTGTACCAATTTCTACAACATCAATATGTTCTTGTACCTCTTTCACTAATTCAATAGCTCCCTGAATATCGACAAGATCTAAAGCTAATTGTAATTTCATTTATATTCGCTCCTTCTAATTTTATATCGTGCTAGGAGGCTGTTAATAGACATGGTGTAAATGTTTCCTTTTGAAAGGCTATTTACTGACTAGCACGTTTCTTAGTATACTGAGTATGTTATTGAATTAAAAGTACGCACTTTTACCGCATATAGTGATAAAAAGTATACTATAGGATATAAAATAAAGAAGAGGTGAATTAAATGCCGAATTTAGGATCAAAAACATTTAACTGTGAAAAAGAATTGACACTTTCAGTAATTGGTGGAAAATGGAAAATGTTGATTTTATGGCATCTAGGTAAAGAAGGAACTAAACGATTTGGTGAATTAAAATCACTTATGCCGGGTATTACTCAAAGAATGCTTGTTAATCAATTGCGCGAACTTGAAGATCATTTAATCGTACATCGAGAAGTTTATCCTGTAGTTCCACCAAAAGTTGAATATTCATTGACTGAGTATGGAGAAAGTCTTATACCGATTTTAGATGCTATGTATGAATGGGGGAAAGATTACATTGGGAATGTATTGGAAAAGGAAACTGAAGACAAATCAGCTACTTAGTAGAAATAAGGTTTCTTTTCAGCGTTTAAGACAATTATAACTTACCACCGTTAGCCATTATTAACCGTGGTTAAATAATTGGAACTACACTATTAAAAGCCTTGAACAGTGATGTTTACATCCTCGCTGTCCAAGGCTTTTTGACTTTTATATTTACAGTATTAATTTTTACACTATGTCATTTTGGAATAACTATATGCAAAAAAAGTGCGTACTTTCAAGTATGAAATATACGTTATATACTGTTTGGGCTAAGCAATATGTCTCTAGGATAAACAAGCTGATTGTACGAAAGAAAAAATTTTGATGGAAAGGATAAAAGGGGAAAGATGTTTAACAATCATTAAAAATTATAAACAGTGTTTCAAAAAAGTGTGTTCATGCATAAATTCTTGTAGTTATAAAATAGATCTTGCCAAGAAAGTGAGGCGTTCTAAATGGATTCTATGACGTTTGTATTATTTGGGGCAACAGGGGATTTAGCTAAAAGAAAAATCTATCCTGCCTTGTTTAATTTATACCTGAATCAAAAATTACCGAAGTCTTTTTCAGTTATTGGCGTAGGAAGAGGCGAAAGTTCTGATGATGAATTTCAGTCAAGGGTCATCGATTCCTTGCATATATTTTCCAGACATTTGCTGAATGATAAATCTAAAAAAGAAGAATTTGTTAAGCCATTTCGTTATTACCACTTAGATGTAACCGATACTAAAGGCTATAAAAAGCTGCTAAAACTCGTTCAACAAAACGAAAAAAAACAGAATATGGAAGAGAATCGAATGTTCTATTTATCAATGGCACCTGAATTTTTTGACGTTATCGCCATGAACATTAAGGATAGTGGATTGGGCTCAACAAATGGATGGAAACGATTGATTATCGAAAAACCCTTTGGACATGATCTGAAATCTGCCCAAGAATTAAACGAAAAGCTAAGCAAAGCTTTTGAAGAAGACGAAATTTATCGTATCGATCATTATTTGGGAAAACCAATGGTTCAGAATCTTGAAGCACTGACCTTTGCTAACCCTGTATTGCAATCATTATGGAACAATCGATATATTGCCAATGTCCAAATTACGGCGAGTGAAATTGTTGGGGTTGAAGAACGAGCTGGTTATTATGACCAAACAGGAGCCATTCGTGATATGGTACAAAATCACATGCTACAGTTATTAATGATGACAGCCATGCATTTGCCTAAACGGATATCCACAAATGATATTCGTAACGAAAAAGAAAAGTGATGGAATCGTTACGTCCGTTACAGAGGGATACTATTGGTGTTCATGTTGTTCGTGGCCAATATGAGCACGGAGAAATAAACGGAGAACCTGTGATAGCATATCGGGAAGAGCCTGGAGTAGAGGCTTCTTCACAAAATGATACATTTGTTGCAGCTCGTCTATGGATTGATAATTCCTTCTGGGATGGGGTTCCATTTTATATTCGCACAGGAAAAAGAATGGCAGAAAAAGCAACAAAGATTGTCATTGAATTTAAAAATACGTTAAAGGATTTCGATAATTCGGAAATGGATCAGATTGAACCTAATCTTTTAACAATCAATATTAATCCAAATGAAGGTGTATCGTTACAGTTAAATAGTAAAAATCCAATAAATGGAAAAACGGAACCTATCACAGTAGATTTTTCTGCGAGTAATCAGGACGTACCCGAAGCATATGAGCTATTGTTATTTGATGCTCTCGTTGGGGATTCGACATTTTTTGCTCATTGGAATGAAGTAGAACTATCTTGGAATTGGGTAGAGCCTATTTTAGAGGCATTTAAAGAAAATAAAGCTGTCCTTCATTTTTATTCATCTGGCTCAATGGGACCAGAGGCTGCTCATCAATTATTAGAAGAAGATGGATATAAGTGGTGGTAAAGTTTCTAAAGATGTCATGCAAACAAGAAAAGAATTTTGAGAAAGATAAAGTTTTAGGAGGATGACTATGAAGATTGGATTAATTGGATTAGGAAAAATGGGATTAAATTTAGGGAAAAATTTAATTGACCATAAACATGAGGTAGTAGCATTTGATTTAAATGTAAATGCTGTGGAAGAAATGAAAAAATACGGAGCCAAAGGAGAATCAAACCTAAAAGACCTTATTCAAGGCTTAGAAAAACCACGAGTTCTTTGGATGATGGTTCCACATTCTGTTGTTGATTCGGTGATTCGTGAAATGACACCATTTCTAAGTGAGGGAGATATCGTGATTGAAGCTGGTAATTCTCACTATAAGGAATCCATTCGTCGCTACAAGGAGCTAAAGGAAGTTGGTGTAAGCTTTATGGATGCTGGTACGTCTGGTGGGATGGAAGGTGCTCGAAATGGTGCTTGTTATATGATTGGAGGAGATCGTGAAGCTTGGAACATAGTCGAGCCGATTTTTAGTGATACAGCTGTAGAAAAAGGATTTATATATGCAGGGAAATCAGGTAGTGGCCACTTCTTAAAAATGGTCCACAATGGAATTGAATACGGAATGATGGCTGCTATTGGGGAAGGCTTCGAAGTATTAGAAAAAAGTGATTTCGATTTTGACTATGAGAAGGTAGCCAGCGTTTGGAATCACGGTTCCGTTATTCGTTCTTGGCTGATGGAGTTAACAGAAAGTGCCTTTTCTAAAGATTCTAAATTAGATGAGATTAAAGGGATTATGCACTCATCTGGGGAAGGGAAATGGACGATTGAAACGGCTATGGATTTACAAGCTGCCACACCTGTAATCGCGATGTCATTATTAATGCGCTATCGCTCCTTAGACAATGATACGTTTACAGGTAAAGTAGTGGCTGCTTTGCGAAATGAATTTGGTGGACATGCTGTGGAAAAAAATTAATTTGGATAGAACCAAAAATGGCTATAAGAAGTAAATGTAAAGATGACTATTTCGTTTGATTATACCAATGCTTTACCATTTATGAAAAAGAGTGAAGTAGAAGGATTAAGTGAATTTGTAAAAGTGACTCATGGAATGCATCATGAAAAGAAAGGTTTGGGCCCTGATTTTCTTGGATGGGTTGATTTACCATTAACCTATGATAAAGAAGAGTTTTCACGTATAAAACAGGCTGTCAAAAAAATACAAAATCAATCAGATGCTTTGATTGTTATTGTCATAGGTGGTTCTTATTTTGGTGATGGAACGCCTTTCTTTCTCTAACAAATAGATAATACTATAGTATACTGATCCTTGGCTTTGCCTGCAGTGTATGAGTTTAAGGTGTAAGGCTCGATTTTCATATAGATATATGGGAAAAAATCTAAAAGCAAATTATTTGGACCAGAAAAAGAAAATAATTTTGATTAACACCTTAGGATTAGAAAATACAGAAGGAACCAGTGTTCAAGTACTGTTTTTTGTTTTGTGAATCCTAAATATTTCCAAAAAATAATGTAATTATGAATATTATATCGAAAACTATTTGCATTTCAAGAAATTGTCTGTTATTGTTAAGAAGAATTATTTTTGTTCGGTTAGAAGAAATAAGTGTTTGATTTTTTCGCCTTAGATATCTAAATTGAGCAATAATAGTATCAAAATTGTGGAAACGAATTTTCCACGCAGGAGGTAACATCCATGCAAGAAGGTACAGTAAAATGGTTTAACGCAGAAAAAGGTTTCGGTTTCATCGAAGTTGAAGGTGGAGATGATGTATTCGTACATTTCTCAGCTATCCAAGGCGAAGGATTTAAATCATTAGACGAAGGTCAAAAAGTAACGTTTGATACTGAACAAGGTCAACGTGGACTTCAAGCGACTAACGTAACTAAAGCATAATGACAAAAGGGCTCACTTGATGAGCCCTTTTTCTTTTGGTTAAAATAAATAAAGGAAGGAGAGGCAAGGATGAAAAGACATGATTTTAGTCATTTTTTATTATCTAAACCGATTTTAAAGGCCCTTGAATTGATGAAGTTTCAACAGCCGACTGAGGTTCAGAGTAAGGTGGTCTCTCGAGCTTTAAATGGGGAAGATTTAATTGTTCAATCACAAACCGGTAGTGGAAAGACACTCGCATTTGCACTTCCTTTAACGGAAAAAGTGGATTGGACAGAAAACAAACCTCAAGCACTTATTTTAACTCCAACAAGAGAACTAGCGGTTCAGGTAAGAGATGAGGTCACAAATATCGGGCGTTTAAAAAGAATCAACGCTGTCGCTGTATTTGGTAAGGATTCTTATGTGAAACAGAAAAACTTGCTTAAGCAGAAAACCCATATTGTCGTAGGGACGCCAGGGCGAGTGCTAGATCATATTCAAAAAGGGACATTGTTAGTTGAGGACATTAAGCATTTAATCATTGATGAAGCCGATCAAATGTTGAGTATGGGTTTTATTGAGGAAATGGAAGCGATTATCGAAAGCTTGCCATCAAAGCGTCAAACGATGGTTTTTTCGGCGACCTATCCAGAAGATATTCAAAAGCTTTGTTCGACTTATATGGAAAAACCAGCAATTATTGAAATTCAAGCAGAAGGAATAACAGCTACAAAAATTGAGCATTTCAAAATATATGTAGATGAGAAGCAAAAGCGTGCTGTTCTTAAGGATGTCCTCATCACCGAAAATCCAGAAAGCTGCATGATTTTTTGTAACACGCAAGTTGAAGTCGATAAATTGTATCGTATTCTTAATCAATCGATAAAGTCTCTTGGAAAACTCCATGGTGGAATGGCTCAACGGGACCGGTTTACTATGATTGACCGTTTTCGTAGTGGTCAATGCCGATATTTAGTTGCGACTGGGGTAGCGGGACGGGGTATCGATGTGGAAAAAGTCTCCTTAGTGATTAATTTTGAAGTGCCGATGGAAGCTGAAAATTACGTCCATCGTACAGGCAGAACTGGTCGTGCAGGTGAAGCAGGGAAGGCTATTACCTTTGTATCAGATGCTGAGCAGAAGGATTTAGATACAATTGAACAGTTGATTGGTTTCTCTATTGAAGAAATGCCTGTACCTACTGAAGCGAATGTGCAAAAACAACGGTCCAAATTCCAACAAAAAATGAATGCCACGGTTGCTCCAAAAGTGGAAAAGTCGGCTCAGCTAAAACAAGAAGTAACAAAGCTCTATTTTAACGGTGGGAAAAAGAAAAAGTTACGTGCGGTTGATTTTGTTGGAACGATCTCAAAAATCCCAGGGATTAACACAGACGATATTGGTGTGATTTCGATCTTTGATCAAATGACGTATGTGGATATTTTAAATGGGAAAGGTCTACTTGTTTTACAAGCAATGAAAGAAAGACCTGTTAAAGGAAAGCAATTAAAAGTTCATATAGCAAGAAAATAAAAAGACGACGGTTGTTTGTCTTTTTTATTTTGTCCAAATGAATGGTTAATGCTCAAGCTGGGAATGTTAAGGGAAAATAAGGAGGGATTAGAATGACAAGAGGACAATCACATAATAACAAACATAAAAATAAAGCAAAATTATCTCAAACTCCTAAGCAAGAAAAAGTAAGCGATGGGATTGATGAAGAATACTCTGAAGAATTAGCCGATCATGATGATATTGAAGCACAAAAACGGGCAGCTGCGGCCGATGAGCGAGCTAATCCAGATAATCATTAAAAAAACAAAAGATAAGGAGGGTATTTATGTCAGAGCCAAATCATAATCCGAAACAAAACCGCACAAAAAATAAGCAAAAACAAAATAATAAAGAGCCTCATATTTATGATAAGAAATTAAACGGTCCGAATCGACCTGCTGAATAACCGCGAGACGTATATTTTAAAGAAAAGGGCTATCTCAAAACCCTTAAAATAAGAAAAGATTCGAGTTTTCGTTTCTCGAATCTTTTTTTGTGATTTATTTTCTTTGAAGGGTTTCCATTACTTTTGTTGAAGGTAATGTTAGAAAAGGATTTGAAGGGTGTGAGGGGAAACATGGTTCATGCGAAAGAAATTTTGTTGAATCAATTACTGGCCAATGCCAATGATCGAAGCTGGTATAGTTCTTTTCAGGAGGCGGTAAAAGGACTTTCTGAGAAGGAGGCCTTTTGGAAACCTGATGAAGACAGTTTTAGCATTGCTGAAATTGTTCAGCATCTTATTTTTTGGAACGAAACTTTACTAGCAAGGTATAAAAACGCTGATTTTAACGCTGTTTCATCACCAAAGGATAATATGGATACTTTTTCAGTTGATAAAGGTGTAGAATTTTCTTATCTGAGCGAACAGCTTTTAAATGTTTTGTTACAGTGGCAAAATGTATTAACGGAAGAACAACTGGAACTGAAAGTAAATGGTTACCCAGTGGAAGCTAAATGGTGGGCTTTAGTTTCCAATGCAGCAACCCACAATGCCTATCATATTGGACAAATCGCCTACATACGGAAGTTAAAAAAGTAGATGTAAAAGTATGAGGTGGAGTTTAGCTTATGGCTAGCCACCCATATCCTTTTATCCGCAATTTCCCCTTGAACAATTCCTTTCAAGCAAAACATTCCATAATCCCGTATAATAAGAAAAGAACAGGTAAGAGATAAAAGGTGAAGAGATGCTAGAAGAAATGATTTACTTATATATTTTTAATTGTCATGAGGATGAGCTTGAGTTAAGTTTTTTAGAAAAACGTTCCCTTTTTGGTGTAAAAGATAATCGGTTTGTAATGGAAAGTTCAATAAAAATAGAACCTAGCCGAAGCCCGTTTCTTAAAGCGAGGATAAATGTGGTGGCCAAAGCTAACACCTTAGCTGAACTGAAACAACAGCTGAATGGGTATCAAGTGTCGAAACAGAGCTTTAAAGTGATCATGTTAAAAAACGATGATTTATCCCTTGAGCAACAGCTTGATTTTCAGAAGAGAAAACAAATTGAACGGGAAATTGGCCAATTAATCGTCGGACGAGCTGACCTTAAATGTCCGGCAGAAACTTTTGCGGTGATAAAAACCGAAGATGCATGGTATTTTGGCGAATATACAGAATCGGTACCCGTTTGGCTGAAGCATCAACAAAAGCCACGGATGTATTCAACCGCCTTAAATACAAGAGTAGCAAGGGCCGTCGTGAATATTGCGGTACCAAAAATTGAAAAACAAAAGGCCATTGACCCTTGCTGTGGGATTGGAACTGTGATGGTAGAAGCTCTTTCGATGGGCATTCAAATAAGTGGCAGCGACATTAACCCACTTGCAGCAATCGGAGCGAGGGAAAATATTGCCCATTTCCAACATGAGGCGGAAGTAAAAAAACAAGATATACGAACGATTGAAGCACACTATGATGTAGCAATTATTGATATGCCCTATAATTTGTGCTCTGTTGTCTCAGAAGAAGAAAAAATAAATATGTTGAGGCAAGCAAGAAAGTTTACTAAAAGGCTTGTCATTGTAACGGTTGAACCGATAGATACTATTTTAGAAAAGGTTGGATTTTTTATTAAAGATCGTTGCGTTGTAAAAAAGAGTCGATTTGAACGTGAAGTACTTGTTTGTGAATAGAAGTTGTTTGGATAGATAAAGGAGTTTAGCAATTATGAATAATTATAAGTTAACGATTCAATACGATGGTGGTCGTTATAAAGGCTGGCAACGTTTAGGGAATGGTGAAAATACCATTCAGGCCAAAATTGAGCATGTCGTTAGTGAAATGGCAGGAGTACCGATTGAAATTATTGGCAGTGGGCGAACGGATGCGGGAGTGCATGCATTGGCTCAAATTGCAAATTTTAAAATGGAAAAAGAGATGACAGAACAGGCAGTCCAAACGTATCTTAATAAATATTTGCCGCAAGACATCGTTGTGACTAATGTTGAGATTGTAGCGGATAGATATCATGCCCGTTTTCATACGACAGAAAAAATGTATTTATATAAAATTTGGAATGAGGCTTATACAAACCCATTTATACGCAAATATAGCACACATATTGAAGAACCGTTAGATCTTGAAAAAATGAAAATGGCCGCGAGTTTTTTTATTGGTGAACATGATTTTACCGCTTTTTCCAATGCTAAATCAAACAAAAAAACAAAAGTTCGCGAAATTTATTCGTTCGAAATTACAAAAGAAAATGGTTTAATTGAAGTTCGTATTTCTGGAAATGGCTTTTTGTACAATATGGTTAGGAAAATCGTCGGAACTTTAATCGAAGTCGGGTTAGGACGAATCGAGGCAGAGGATATCCCAGCCATTATTGAGAAAAAAGAACGAAATCAAACCGGAAGAATGGCAGAAGCAGCCGGGTTGTTTTTAGTTTGAATTGATAATAGTAAAATCTCCTTTCCATCTATAAATGGAGGGAGTTTTTTTTGGCTAATATTAGGCTCTCAATGAGTCCGAAAGCACATGAATCAAAGCCGGAAAGGGAATCATAGAGCAGCAATGATGTCAAAAGCAGATGAATCAAAGCCGGAAAGGGAATCATAGAGCTGGAATGATGTCAAAAGCTAGTGAATTAGAGCCAGAAAGGGAATCATAGAGCTGCAATGAAGTCAAAAGCAGGTGAATCAAAGCCGGAAAGGGAATCATAGAGCCGCAATGATGCCAAAAGCCATTGAATTAAAGCCGGAAAGGGAATCATAGAGCTGCAATGATGTCAAAAGCCAGTGAATAAATGCTAGAAAGGGAATCATAGAGCCGCAATGATGTCAAAAGCCAGTGAATTAGAGCCGGAAAGGGAATCATACGTCCGCAATGAAGTCAAAAGCCGATGAATTAAAGCCAGAAAGAATGATGCCAAAAGCCATTGAATCAGAGCAGCAAAGGGCATCATAGCCTCTCTATGAAGTCAAAAGCCGGTGAATCAAAGCCAGAAAGGGAATCATAGAGCCGCAATGATGTCAAAAGCCAGTGAATTAGAGCCGGAAAGGGAAT
>NZ_ALPT02000107.1 GCF_000292245.2 Alkalihalobacillus alcalophilus ATCC 27647 = CGMCC 1.3604
TTGGGTCACCTCTTTTCTCCAAAACCGCTCCTCTCCTTTTCTTGCCTCCATCCCCTTTTGGTCACCTCTTTCCTCCACGCTCCTTCCCTTTTCTTGTCTCCATCCTTGTTTGGTTACCTCTTTCCTCCACGCTCCTTCCCTTTTCTTGTCTCCATCCTTGTTTGGTTACCTCTTTCCTCCACGCTCCTTCCCTTTTCTTGTCTCCATCCTTGTTTGGTTACCTCTTTCCTCCACCCTCCTCCCCTTTTCTTGCCTCCATCCTTGCTTGGTTACCTCTTTCCTCACCGCTCCTCTCCTTTTCTTGTCTCCATCCTTGTTTGGTTACCTCTTTCCTTACCGCTCCAATAAGCAACCACAACCAACACCAGCAATCCTCCCCATCTGCACACGCAAAAAACTGCCACAAAAGTCATCTAACCTTTGTGACAGTTCATATAAACGATTAATTTCCTACACTTTGAATAAATCGGCCAATTCGTTTGATTGATTCTTCTAAATTATCCATGGATGTCGCATAAGAACAACGGATGTGTCCTTCACCACCAGCACCGAATACATTACCAGGAACAACGGCCACTCGCTCTTCATATAGCAGCTTTTCGGCAAATTGTTCAGACGTTAGGCCTGTTGATTTAATCGATGGGAAGGCATAAAAAGCTCCTCCAGGTGTGTGACAAGTTAAACCAATTTCAGCACATGACTTCACGAAAAAATTCCGGCGCTGTTTGTAAGATTGTTTCATCCGTTCCACATCATCCATGCCACTCTTTAAAGCTTCTAATGCTCCATATTGAGCCATCGTTGGGGCACACATTAAGCTGTATTGATGAATTTTGAGCATCGCTGCTAATAAATCGGGCGGAGCCATAACAAATCCTAATCGCCAACCAGTCATCGCAAAAGCTTTTGAAAAACCGGAAATTAAAATCGTACGCTCCTTCATGTCTTCTAATCCAGCAAAGCTAACATGTTCCTCGTCATAACTAAGCTCCGCATAAATTTCGTCCGAAAAGACAAGTAAATCATGTTCAATAACGAGATCGGCAATTTCCTGTAAATCCTCTTTGCCCATCACCGCACCAGTTGGGTTATTTGGGAAACAAATCATTAAGGCTTTGGTTTTATTTGTGAGCACCTGCTTGATTTGTTCAGCCGATACTTTAAAATCATCCTCAATTTTTGTTCCAACTGGGACAGGAACACCACCAGCCATTGAAATGAGTGGAGCATAAGAGACAAAGCTCGGCTCAACAACAATTACTTCGTCGCCTTCATCTAAAATCGCTCGGCAGCCAATGTCGATAGCTTCACTCGCACCAACAGTCACAAGAATTTCTGATTCTGGATCGTAATCAACATCAAAACGATTGAACATATACCCAGCAATGGCTTCCCTTAATTCCATAATCCCCGCATTTGCTGAGTATGCTGTGAATCCCCGTTCCATGGAAGAAATACTCGCTTCTCGAACATTCCATGGTGTGACAAAATCAGGTTCACCCACACCTAAGGAAATCAAGTTATCCATTTTGGAAGCTAAATCAAAAAAACGACGAATTCCTGATGGCTGAATGCTCTCTACACGAGATGATAAACGTTTTTTGATGTGTGTCTGTGTCATGGTGTCACCACAATTCTTCTATCTTCTTCCCCTTCTTCAAATACAACTCCATCATGTTTATATTTTTTTAATTGAAAGTGAGTTGTTGTTGATAAAACGGAATCAATCGATGATAGTTTTTCTGAAACAAAACGAGCTATTTCATGCATCGTTTTTCCTTCAATGACAACTTGTAAGTCATAAGCTCCTGACATTAAATAAAGAGCTTTCACTTCTGGAAATCGATAAATTCGCTCGGCTACTTCATCAAAGCCAACGCCTCGTTTTGGGGCGACTTTTACATCTATCATTGCTGTAACTGGTTCAGAAATATCAACCTTGCTCCAATCAATCACAGCGGAGTAATTTAAGATCACTTTATTTTGTTCTAATTTTTTTAAAATACTTTTCACTTCATCTTCTTTTAAGTCAACCATCTTCGCTAAAGTATTAAAGTCTACACGTGCATTTTCTTCCACAATTCGAAGTACTTCCAATTCTTTTTCGTTCATTATTCTCTAATCTCCTTCCATAACAAAACGATATGGATTCCTTTATTTTTTCTATCATACCATAATCAACGCATTGAATTAATCTTCTTTTTTGAATCTTCCCTCGACTTCTTTTCGTGTTTTATATTAAGATTTAATGGATATAATTTGTATACCCATATGAAAAAAAGATATTATCCCTTAAGCAAAGATTCGACTATTAGGAGTGTGATTCATTATCGTTACGAACACAACAACTAAAGACCATAAACTAGCCTTATTAATTATAGATATGATTAACGATTTAGAGTTTGAAAGTGGGGATCAATTATTAAAGTATGCTCTCCCTGCTGCTCACGCAATCAAAAAAATGAAAGAAAAAGTAAAGGCAGAAGGGTTTCCTGTTATTTATATAAATGACAACTATGGTCAGTGGCAATCTGATTTTAGACATTTAGTTCGACATTGTATCGATGGAGATTCTCGTGGAAAAGCTTTAGCGGAACTACTCAAACCAGATGAAGATGATTATTTTGTCCTTAAACCACAATTCTCTGGTTTTTTTGGCACCCCATTAAATATTTTGTTAGAGCATCTTGGTGTCGATACCCTTATTTTGACGGGAGTTGCCGGAAATATGTGTGTCCAATTTACAGCAAATGATGCTTATATGTACCACTACAAGTTATATATCCCGTCTGATTGTATTGCCTCTGCCGACAAAAAAGAAAACGACCTAGCTATCGAGACGATGCGGCAAGTGAATAAGGCGGATGTTCGTCCCTCCACTGATTTTTCATTAAAACACTTTTAATTCGATTTTAACGAAAAAACCTAACATGAATGTCTCCATTCTTGCTAGGTTTTATAGTTTAAGCAAATACTTGCTTCAGCGAGTCTTTATCGTGACCAAGCCAATAGTTCATTAACTTTTTAGCTCCTTCTAAATCATGAAGTTTCGCTTGACCACATTGTTTTTCGGTCGCAGCTGGCACTTCTTCAATATCTAGGGAATAATTCATCGTTTTCTCAAGCACATCAATAATCTCTTCCACTGATGGCGCGCCACTCATAATTAAGTAAAAGCCTGTTTGGCAGCCCATCGGTGATAAATCAATCACATCAAAATGGGCATACTCTTCGGCATATCTCCGGATATTTAATGCGAGTAAATGCTCCATCGTATGAATAACATCTGGTTTCATCGCTTGTTTATTCGGTTGGAAAAAACGAATATCAAACTTATTGACTTCACCATCTGTACCAATTTTAATCGTTCCACAAGGACGAACGAATGGTGCTTTTACAATCGTATGATCCAATTCAAAACTTTCAACTGTCGGCATGCTTCCACTCCCTATATATTCAGAATTTTTTATCTTCTGTCTAGTATATATAGAAAGCTCTTCGATTGGCAAGCCTTGTGTAACTGCTTGGGAAATGTTCGAATCCCCTTACATTTTCATATTATTTCTTTGTCGATATTTCTTCCTTTTTTAGCTCATGTGCTTCTGCAAACATCCGGGTTCGACCTACAAAGTTCTCAGGTTTAAAACGGTGCAATCTCATTTGCTTGCCGTCTTTTTTCTTAACAAAAATCACATTCCTTCGCCCTAAATCGATAAACTGAATGAGATCAATTTCTTTAGCATGTGCCCTCTTTTCAAACAGACGATACTTCAATAATTTGAACTCCATTCTAATCTCTTCTTCTTCAAAAAAAAGTTCATATTGAATCATCATCGCCGCTGCATAAACAAAAAGTAAAGCAAAAGCGATATATCGAAAATTAGACTCTAATAAATTGGCATAAGGTAAGGTAACGATAAATAACAATATCCATAAAAATTTTGGCTCACGTGCCATATAATGATCTTGCATAATTCCTCCAATTATAATTATTCTATTTACTAAGTCATATGGTAACATATTTTTAGGACTTTCGTTTAGTCTTAGCTTGTTTTCGGGAATGATAAATTTGTATCTCCCTATCGATAATGGACTCTTAAAGAAGGAGCATAATATGGACAAACAATTTTGGCGTTACTTAATTCACCATCTCAAAAAAGACCCGATATTAGATTGGGCCGCAACTTTAGCGTATTATTTTATGCTATCCATTTTTCCATTATTAATCTTTTTAATTGCCCTTATTCCGTATTTTAATGTAGACATTACCCAAATCGAAGCGATTATTAACGATTTTATCCCTCAGGCCTTAGCGGAAATCATTACAACCATTGTTCTGGATACGATTGGTGAACCACGAGGAGGCTTATTATCGATTGGGGTCATTGTTACTTTATGGTCAGCCTCTAGTGGCATTAATGCCTTTGTCCGAGCCATTAACCGCTCCTATAATATTGAAGAAACGCGTAATTTCCTCCGTCAACGATTATTGTCCATGCTTATGACCTTTGGTATTTTATTTATGATTATTATTACCTTATTGCTCCCAGTGTTTGGAGCGACGATTATCAATTTACTTGAGCAAATCTTTTTCTTACCTGAGCAAATAACCGTTCTTTTGAACATACTTAGATATGTCATTGCGATTATTTTAATGATTTTAGTGTTAATTGTTTTTTATTGGATTGCTCCGAATATTAAAGTAAAGATTCGCAATGTCATATGGGGAGCCATCTTTGCAACGATAGGTTGGCAGGCGATTTCATTTGGATTTTCGTTTTATTTAAGCCATTTTGCAAACTATTCAGCGACCTATGGCAGCCTTGGAGGCGTTATTATTTTAATGCTTTGGTTCTTCTTAACAGGGATTATTTTAGTTATCGGTGGTCAAATTAATGCCGCTCTTTATGAGAGTAGAGAGAAAACGACAACAATGCAGATATCAGATTTAAAAAGAAATGAATAAATCATGTATATTCCTCTGCAAAATGGACATGATGGTACCAGTATGAATTATGAATTAGTCTTATTTTGAGGAGATGACAAAATGAACAAAACCGAATTAACTCAAGCTTTAGCGGAACGTACTCAATTATCAAAAAAGGATGCTAGCTTAGCAGTCAATACTGTTTTTGAACTTATTACTGAATCAATGTCAAAAGGAGACACTGTTCAATTGATTGGATTTGGTAACTTCGAAGTTCGTGAACGTGCAGCCAGAAAAGGCCGTAACCCACAAACTGGTGAAGAAATTGATATTGCCGCAACAAAAACTCCAGCATTTAAAGCAGGAAAACAATTAAAAGAAGCAGTAAAATAATAGGTTTATACAAAGCGACGAGCCCATATTTTGGGTTCGTTTTTTCAGTTAGAGGTACACAAATACGTAGCAAATGGGTTCTACCATATTGTAAACTGATATTCTTTTTTAAGTTGACAATAAAAATAAAATCTTTTATTCTTTTGTTAACAATTAAATAAAAAGGGTGGACATTCAAGATGACAAAAGCTTCTTCTTTTAAAACCATTGACCTCGTATTAATTCCAATGTTTGCCGCCTTAATGGCTATTGGAGCCAATTTAACAGCCATGCTCGTAATTGGCGGCGTCCCGATTACATTGCAAACTTTTTTTGCGATTTTAGCTGGTGCTTTATTAGGAAGTAAACGTGGGACATATGCCATTCTCGTCTATCTAATCGTTGGACTTGTAGGGTTTCCTGTCTTTGCCCAGTTTCACGGTGGATTAGCGATCCTTTTACGCCCAACTTTCGGTTTCCTTTTATCTTTTTTACTCGTTGCTTATTGTACAGGTAAATGGATTGAAAAAAGTAAAACAAAACTCTTAGTACATTTATAATTGCTTCTTTTATTGGACTCATTACCACTTATGTTATTGGTACAAATTATATGTATTTTGCCTACCAGTTTATTGCCGATATTGACGCTATAAGTTATTCCGTCGCTTGGCTATGGATGCTCGCACCAGCGATTAAAGACATTATCCTAACATTCTTTGCCGCTCTAATCGCCCAGCGTATTTACCACTCAGTAAACGTAGGCCAAAAACCATTAAAGAAAAAAATGACCGCTTAATTGCCTTTATTTTTCCTACTTTTTTGAGCCTTAACAAAAAGAGACGGTCGCTAAGCTGCTCTAATTAGAAGGAACCTCGAGTTGTTTTATAACTTCTCGAGGTTCTTTTATTTATGGCAGGAGGTGTCTTTTTTTCGAGTCGTGGACAATTTATGACCGGTGAAGCGATATTCCCTGATTATAGTTAGGATAATAGAGAATTAGTAATGGAAATTGGAGCTGGGGCAGATTAGAGTGCGTATTCATCTGATTTGGTAATCAAATTTCAACCTAGGCCGAATTACGGTGCGTATTCATCTGATTTGGTAATCAAATTTCAACCTGAGCCGAATTACGGTGCGTATTCATCTGATTTAGTAATCAAATTTCAACCTGAGCCGAATTACGGTGCGTATTCATCTGATTTAGTAATCAAATTTCAACCTGAGCCGAATTACGGTGCGTATTCATCTGATTTGGTAATCAAATTTCAACCTGGGCCGAATTACGGTGCGTATTCATCTGATTTGGTCAATCAAATTTCAACCTGGGCCGAATTACGGTGCGTATTCAACTGAATAGAAAAAAAGAAGCTGAACCCTATCATTCGGTCAGCTCCTACCCTTTTATTTTCGTTATTAAAACATCATCGCGGCAATCCAGCCAAATATAATAAGGGGAATATTATAGTGGAGAAATGTCGGGACACATGTATCCCAAATATGATTGTGTTGACCATCCGCATTTAATCCCGCGGTAGGTCCTAGCGTACTGTCTGAAGCAGGGGCTCCGGCATCTCCAAGTGCTCCGGCAGTTCCAATTAACGTAATGATTGCCATCGGACTAAAACCAACAGCCATTCCTAGCGGTACAAAAATCGTCGCTAAAATCGGAACAGTTGAAAAAGCAGAGCCTATACCTAGTGTTAAAACTAAACCAACGATTAACATCAAAAGAGCTGTCGTTGCCTGACTTTCTCCGACAATATTTAAAACCTGTTCCACTAAAAGCTCAACATGGCCAGTTGCACGAATCACTTCGGAAAAACCAGCCGCACTAATCATAACAAAGCTAATAAAAGCCATCATTTTCATACCATCTGTTAAGACTTTATCTGAGCCGCTCCATTTTAAAGCACGTGTTAAATACAAGACGATAATCCCAGCCAAACCTGCTAAAACCATAGATTCAGAGATTGTTTGAACAACTAGTGTAACGAAAATCGCTATTAGAGAAGCAATAATGGACCAAATGTAGGCCTCTACACTTTTTTCCTCTTCGTTTGACTCCGTTTCTGTGATTATCTCCTTTTGTTCATACGTACGAGATTTTCGATAGCTTATAAAGACTGCGACAAGCAGCCCTAAAAACATCCCTGCAACCGGGATAACCATGGCTGGAGTGACTTGTGACATCGTAACGTCAAGGCCATTTTGCACAATGTTTTCCACAACAATCCCTTGGAACACATAGCCGAATCCATAGGGTAATAACATATATGGAGCGATTAAACCGAATGTTAAAATTGAAGCGATTGCTCGACGATCTATTTCTAATTGGTTAAGAATTTTAATAATTGGAGGTATTAAAATCGGGATAAATGCAATATGAATCGGAATGATATTTTGTGAGAAGCAGGCGATCATCAGTAAAAAGAAAAAAATCAAAGCTTTTGATAAATTTTTTCTCGTTGAATCTGAATTTTTCCCCACTAATTTAATGACGAATTTCACCATCGCATCCGGTAAGCTTGTTTGTGAAATCGCAACAGCAAAAGCTCCTAATATTGCATAGCTTAACGCAATCGATGCTCCTCCACCTAGTCCTTCAGAGAAAACTTGCATCGTCTCTTGTAAACTTAAACCGGCTGTTACCCCTCCAACAATGGAACCTATTAAAAGTGCCAAAACAACATGGACACGTAATAAACTTAAAACGAGCATGACTACTACAGCAATTAAAACAGCATTCATTTTCTACATCCCCAATCCTTTATCTTGCTAAATCACTAAAATATAATACTATGCTACAGTAACATTGTCACTTTTAGAATGTCAACCATTTTTTCTTTCGTCTGATAAAGGGATAACGTAATAAAGGATATAGAAATTTAAATATTTAGCTCCTATTTACTCTTTTTCTAGTGTAAAAATAGTAATCATAGATAACCTTGAAACCAAATTTTTCATAAAGGCAGAGAGCGGCTTTATTATCTTGAATGACCTGTAAATATACTTTCTTACATCCTACTTGAATACCCCATTTAAAAAAAGCATGTAACAGTAACGTCCCCCACCCTTGTTTTCTAGCTTCTTTTTTCGTCACGATATTATATAGTCCGATAAACTCGTCGTCCTTACTCGCCAAGCCTGTCGCAACTAATTCATTTTTATTGAAAATTTGGATATAGAGTATTTTTTGCTTACTCAGCGATAACATCTTTTTTAACGTCATCATTTCCTCATTCTCCCCACCACTTAACATTTGAAAACCCTTTAACCACTTATCAACATCTACTTGAACAACATTTACATTTGAAGTTTGAACAACAATTTCTCCATTAAATGTTAAATCTGCGACTAGCACACTTGAACGGTTAACCTTTTGATAACCTTTTTTATTTAAATGATTCGCCAAACTGACTGACTTTTTTCCTTCCACTATTTTAAAGGATGCTTCTAAACCTTTTGTATAATAATAGTCCTCCACATAACCAATTTGTTCATTGATATTTTCCGTCTCTAAATCTGTTATTAGATGAACCGAATTTGCCCTTTTGGTATAACCATTTGCATAACGTAGCAACCAATTTTGATACGCTTCTGTCGATAAAGCTGGTATCGCCTCTCTCGTTAACTGTTCTAAATGCTCAACGGATAATAGATCATTCATATCC
Organism: Alkalihalobacillus alcalophilus ATCC 27647 = CGMCC 1.3604; assembly: GCF_000292245.2. Taxonomy (GTDB): domain Bacteria; phylum Bacillota; class Bacilli; order Bacillales; family Bacillaceae_D; genus Alkalihalobacillus; species Alkalihalobacillus alcalophilus. Next base: position 8,971 of record NZ_ALPT02000107.1, read on the forward strand.
TCATCCCCCATTTTTTATTCAAATAATGAATAATAATACATTATTATAAATAAAAATACAATTACAACCTAAAAAAAATCGCCCATTAATTGGACGATTTCCCATATTATGAATGAAAACGACTTAGGAAAGATTGCAATCGCTCACTTTCTGGATTAACAAGTACATCTTCTGGTTTTCCATACTCGGCAATTTTCCCCGAATCAAGAAAAAAGACTCGGTCAGCAATGTCGCGGGCAAAATCAATTTCATGCGTGATTAAAATCATCGTTGTTTCTCCATCGGCTGCGATATCTTTAATCACTTCAAGCACCTCTCCTACTAACTCAGGGTCAAGAGCCGCCGTTACTTCGTCAAACAACATCACTTTAGGTTTCATTACTAAGGAACGTGCAATGGCGACACGTTGCTGCTGACCGCCTGAAAGCTGAGAAGGGTAAGCATCGACTTTATCACCTAGTCCAACTTTTTCAAGCATTTCCTTTGCACGGGCGACCGCCTCATCCTTATTTATACCAAGGACATTTATCGGGGCAACGGTACAATTTTTTAAAATCGTCATATGCGGAAATAAGTTGTATTGCTGGAATACCATTCCGATATTTCCTCTCACTTTACGTAAATGCTTTTCATCGGCAGGAACTAGTTCACCATTTACTTCTTTATGCCAAAGCATTTCACCATCAACCTCAATCGTTCCAGATGATGGCTCTTCTAATGTCATTAACATCCGAATAATCGTTGTTTTTCCTGAACCAGAGGGACCAATTAAGGCAATTTTTTCTCCTTTGGCAATATCTAAATCCAAATTATTCAAAACAGTCGTTTCACCAAAAGATTTACTAACATTCTTATAACGGACAATCGGATTTTCAATCACTTGTTCTTGCTTTTTCTTTTCTTGATTTATCGTTTGTTCACTCATGCTTTCACTCCTCTTTGTTGAATAGGATCTTTTTTATCGACTTTGCCAAACTTTTTCTCTAAATAACGAATAAAGAGGGCAGAAGGATAACTTAAGACTAGGAATAGGAATCCGACAATCGTAATGGGTTCCACATAACGGAATGTTTGACCTCCAATCGATTGGGCAACTTGTAGCATTTCAACAACAAAGATCGCTGATAACAATGGAGTTTCTTTAAATAAGACAATTAAGTAGTTCCCTAACATCGGAATGACCGGTGGAATCGCTTGTGGCAAGATGACTTTTCTCCATGTTTGAGCTCTTGTAAAATTAAGAGCCTTACTTGCTTCCCACTGACTTTGCGGAACCGCATTAATACCCGAGCGATAAATTTCAGAAATATACGTACTATAATGTAAACCAAGAACAATCGCACCTGTTTGAAACCCGTTCAAGCTAGTCGCATAATAAACAAAAAATAACTGAACTAAAGGTGGTGTTGCCCGAATAAATTCAATGATTCCAGCCGTAATTAAGGAAACGATTTTGATGTTTGAACGCCTGATCAAAGTTAGAACAAGACCGACTGTTAACGCAATAAAAAAGGCGATAAACGTTACGCTAATTGTCACGCCAATGGCTTTGATAATATGAGGGAAGACTTCAAATGCGAATCCCCAATCCCATGCATTCGTATTCATGTTGTACTCACCCCTTTAGATGCACGTTTTTCCAACCATCTTGCTAAGAAGATAAGCGGAAGAGCTAATAAGAAATAAAGAATGAGTAAATAAGTAAATATCTCCACCTGTGCAGAAAGTGAGGTATTGCTACTTCTAAGTAAAGTCGCTCGGAACGTCATGTCAGACAATGAGATAATCGAGACGAGTGAAGTTCCTTTTAAAAGTTCAATCGCATTGTTACCAAAACCAGGTAGCATTAGCCGAACTGCTTGTGGCATAATAACGAACCTCATCCGTTGCCATTTGCTCATATTTAAAGAAATAGCTGCCTCCGTTTGACTGTGTGAAATCGATAACACCGCTCCACGAACAACCTCTGATGCGTAGGCACCATAATTTAATCCTAAGGCAAGTGCACCAGCTATAAAAGCTGACATCGATAAACCTGGAATAATAAGTGGCAATGCATACACAAAAAAGAACATTTGAACAAGCAAGGAAGTTCCCCGAAACAGTTCAACAAAGGTCGTTGCAAGAAACCGAATAATCCCTAACTGAGATGTACGTCCAAGCCCTGCTACAAACGCAATAAAATAAGCAATTACAGCGCCGAGTAAAAACACTTGTACAGTTACTTCTAGCCCTCTTAATAGAATGGGTATAAAATAAGATGCGTTTGAAAACATTATCTCACTCCTTATTTATAAAGCGGAGTCCGTTTGCTCAGAAGCGAGAAAAAATAAGAACAGCTGATGAAGACGCTTTTTGTCTTCATTCAGATGGGCGATTTTTCTCGAGCTTCTAACGGACGTAGCTGGATTGATATAAAGCGAAGCCTGTTCGTTCAGAAGCGAGAAAAAATTAGGGGCGGCTGATGAAGACGCTTTTTGTCTTCACTCAGACGAACCGATTTTTCTCGAGCTTCTAACAGGCGTAGCTAGATTGATTATAAAGCGAAGCCTGTTCGTTCAGAAGCGAGAAAAAATACAGGACAGACTAAAAAGTCGCTTTTTGACTTTATAGACTGGCCGATTTTTCTCGAGCTTCTAACAGGTGTAGCTAGATTGATTATAAAGCGAAGCCTGTTCGTTCAGAAGCGAGAAAAAATCAAGGACAG
>NZ_ALPT02000108.1 GCF_000292245.2 Alkalihalobacillus alcalophilus ATCC 27647 = CGMCC 1.3604
AGTTCATCTTCAAACGCAGGCTATGAAACTAAAAACGATTACCCACATGTAAGAAACATTTCTTAAAAGGGTAATCGTTTTAGAATCCTATTAAACTTTTAATCGCTTACTTTGATACATCATACCCGCAGCAATTAACAGTAAAACGGCTCCAATTAAAATCAATTGATAATTAGATGTTGCCGTATTAGGTAAAACCTTTCCTTTCTCAATTTTGTCTTTACTGCTCTCAGCGCCACCCTCTTTTTCTTTTCCTTCTCCTTTACCCCCTTCTTTTAACTCTTCTTTTGAATTATCACCTTCTTTTTGAGGTACATCTACCGTGTCCTCTGGAAGCACTTCTTCAGTTGATTCAAGAACAGTAAAAAGACTAAAATGATCGGTTGTTGCGGTCACTTTATGATCATCACTATATGATCCACCAACAAGCTCCCACTTATTTGTAGCTTCATTCAAATAATAGACTTGTAACTTATCTAAATCGGAAACGGACTCGATGTCTACATTAAAAATAAGCGTAATTGGCTTGTCAAACTTTGTGAGGAACTGCTCACCTTCTTGTAACTTTAATTCAAATACTGAACTAACCTCATTATGAAAACGGTCATTTAATGAAAGAAAGAAATTTATTTCCTGTTGTCCACTGAAAATGGAGGTCGGAATCGCTACGGTTATTCCTCCTGTTACAACTTCTAATGTGACATTTTTTTCTTTTAAAATAGCAGCTTGTTCGGCTGTTAAGCTTAAAGTCACAGAATTTTTAAAATCAGACATCTGAATGGAAAGAATCGCATCATCTGCTAAATTTCGGAGCATCTCAGTTGAGATCGTGATCTTCCCGTTAACAATAATTGCTTCAACCACAACATAGTCTAATTCACTTGGCTCTTCTGGATCGGTCCCTGGTTCTTTCGGCTCTTCTGGCTCTTCAGGTGTTCCAGGCTCTTCTGGCAACGTACTAATTTCAGCAATTCTGCCATCTGGATAATACGCGATTGGCTCCGAAAAAGTTTTCACAAAAGAAATAAACGCTTCTAAATCTTCAGGTCCTGTTACTAAGTTCTTTGCATATTGCCCTATTAATTGATACTTATCTCCATTAGATTCTGCCATATAGTTGTTCGTTGTAACTGTATAAGTTGCTTCCTCAACTAATGCTGAACCATCTGGTAGAAACATATCAACCACTTCTAATGAGTCTTTATCCCATGTATAACTAAAACCAGCAATACTAAAATCAGGCCCATAACTTGTAATTTGGGCATTTAATATTTCTCTTAATTCTGCTCCTGTCAGTTCAAATTTCACGAGAACATTATTAAAAGGTAAAATATTAAAGAGGCGGTTAAAAGTAATCTCACCAGCTGGAAGGTGATCACGAATACCACCACCATTCATTAAGGCAAAATCACTTTCCATTTCCCAAATCATACTATCGGCAATTAAATTTCCGAGTGGAGTATCGCCATCATTGGAATAATCACCGATCATATCAATAGCAGCGACACCCACTACTTCATTTAAGATCGGGGCAACTCGATTTTCATAGTCTGCTAGAATCGCTCCCACAGCTGAATCTGGTTCTACTTTACTTTGATCGACAAAAACAATTTCAGCCTCTTTTTCGACGATGTCTCCTGTTTCCGGATCAATTAAAACATCTATTGCCGCAAAAGCTTTACCATAATCTAACGCTTGAACGATTAACGTATCATCCACGATCGCATTGACGATTTGATGATTATGTCCAGCTAAAATAATATCGACTTCATCATCAACATTGCGAGCTAAATCTGCCGCAGGTCCAACAGCCGTCTCACCTGATTGTGAGGCAGCCATATGAGCCAAGACGATAATCGCTCTTACTCCCTGCTCCTTTAGTTCGGCTACTGCTTCATTTACTGCCTCAACTTCATTCGTAAAATCAATATCTTTAATTCCATCAGGGACAACCATATTCACTGTATCTGTTGTATTGACCCCAACAAAGGCAACTTGTTCCCCCTCAACTTCAACCACTTCATAAGGCGGTAAAAAATGTTCCCCTGATTCTTTTTCAACACAGTTTGCACATACAAGTGGGAAATCCATACCGGCATAACCTTCTGAGCCTTTCCCTTCAGGGTGGTCACCACCATGAACCATTCGTAATAATTCCTCTGTGCCTTCATCAAATTCATGGTTTCCAACCGTTCCAAAATCAAAACCGATTTCATTCATCATTTCGATCACTGGCTCATCTTGGAACAAGGCTGCTACAGGTGAACTTCCGCCAATCATATCACCCGAGTGAATAATAAAAGTATTTTCATTCCGTTCTTCCCATTGTTTTAAATAAGCGGCCACATAATCAAAACGACCAACTTGTAACACATCGTCTCCAACTGTTACATTGTATGTTTGGTCAATTTTACCATGCAAATCATTCATCCCGAGAAGTTGCATCGAAATAAGCTCTTCATCAGGAATTTGTGGTTCGTTAAACGGTAAATAACCATTTGCTTCTGCTTCTTCACTACTTGCAAAAAAGACACGTTTATCAACAGGAACCTCTTTCCAGTTTTCTGGTTCCACATAGGTCATCGTATCGGAGTGACCAACATAACGATGAAGACCATTCCCTGTTTCTCGGGCTCTAAATTCAAACGGTTGTTCTAATAATGGATTTTCTGGATTCCATATCCCTAACTCTGCTTCTTTTGCTTCACGAACAGTCGATTGAAATAATTCATAGTCATCTTCATTACCAACAGGCCAAATAAAGTAAGTAGTCGCATACCCTGCTCGGACCATCTCAAGGTTAATATTTAAACCATCTGATTTACGAATAATTTGAGCAAGTAATCGACCATATTGATCCGTTGCTTCAGGTCCAACTTCAACGATGACTTCATCGCCCACACTTAATAACTCATGCATATATTCGGTTGCTTCATCACCATGGTATTTTTGATTTTCATCCAGTTCATTTCGAACACTATGATACGTTTCTGGCGTGTCCATATTGAGAAAACGCACAGCTGTTGAACCTAAGACAGGACTAGCAAGATGAATCGTATCCCCATCTGTAATTCTGCCAACTGTCGATTCATAAGTTCCTTCAGAACTAGGTGGGGCTGGTTGTAACTCTGCCAGAGTAAAATCTGAAGCTTTACGAGGTAGTACTTGATAAGTGTTAAATTGACTTAAAACCCCTGTCACCTCATACCAATTCCCTTGTTCAATCGAATCAATCGCATTTGTTCCTTCCATCACACGAACCGTTGTCGCCTGGAAGTCTTCATCGATGAATGAAATATTATAGCCACCACCAGCAGGACTACTCGGGATATTTTGTACAAAACCATGGACCGTTACTAGCTGCCCTTCTAACGGCTCCGCAATCGCTGGATCATTTAAATCAGCTAATGTCACCTCTACTGGTAAAGGTAATGGATTCCCTTCCGATATTTTTTCAATTCCGTTAGCTACAGGAACAACTTCTAATAAGCCGTTGTATTCAACTAAATTCCCACGAACTTCAATGAGATCTCCTTCATATAAATCAGGAAATTGATTTTGGTTAAAATTAAATACATTAATCCCAGCTGTCTCATCTTGAATATAAGTCGTATACTGATTGCCACTAATCGCACTACTATCAACTGTGACAACACCTTGAACGATCACTTGTGAATCAAGTGATTTCGTTCGAGCCTCCACTATCGAAATGAGCTCTAAATCTCCCTCCTCAGGGGGCTCTTGTCCAGCTTCAAGAATTTGATAACTAGATGCGGAATGTAATCCTGGAATCGAAAAGTAATTTTGAAGATTACCAGTAATTTGAACCTTTGCTTGATAGTTCCCTGGATTACTCACTAGATTCAAACCGTTTCTAACATTCCCCGCTGGTAATTGAACCGGAATCATTTTCGTTAAATCTGTCTCATCTGGAGAATCTGCTAAAGCCAAATTCGTATTTGTTGTAAAAGGGGGTTCTAATCTAAAATTTGTTGCACTTGTCACTGTTCCTACTATGTACCCCTCAACGGTTGCTCGCCCTGAGTTATTCTCAATTGCTTCACTAACCGAAATCACATCTTCTGCAGCTTTAACTTGAGGTGTCAAAGCTGGCAAAAAGTGAGTGAACATTAGTAAAAACACTAAACTCAGATAAATCACTTTTTTCCACAACTGATTTTTCATTTCATTCCTCCTCATTTTAGACAGAATATTAGGAAAGTTAATGACATAAAAAGACGACAACATCCAACATTTACAATGTCTAGACACGATCAATTCTTTTTCTACAATAACAAACACTTTCCTGCCTTTACAGAATATCACTTTTATATAAGGAAAAGGTTAATCGTTTGTAAAAATAAGGTTAAAGTATCAAATAGCATGTAATCTAACCATTACTATATATCTATTACATATGACTCCTATAGTACTTTCGTAATAGCGTCCGTTAGATTATTTCACAATACTATTTAGTCAAAATAATTATTTATACACATAACTCATGACAAAGGATAAGCGCAGGAAGATCCTTCTCCCCACGCCTATTCATTATATTAAGTTATTATTGGACATTTTTTTCGTTCCCAAACGCCATTTATGAACCAAAAATGTGGCAAAACCATTTGTTCCAAAGCGAATACTATCATCATTTGTTAGCGGATAAAAACGTGCTGTCAATGTCTTTCGTCCCCCATTTACGAAAATTTCGATAGAGGAAGTGTCGATAAATATATGAAGTGAAGACAATTGCTCAACTTCACATTGACGCTTTTCAAAAGCACCGTCTACATAGCTTTTACGTTCCAATGTAAACACACCCTTGGAATAAAGGAGTCTTACTGCTCCTCCGATCGTTAACTCCCACCAACCATCTGTTACTGTGATGTCATCGATTAAAAGTTCTAATGCTTTCCCGTTCACTTCGGCTAACTCAACGTGTTCCTCGTCTAATTGAACATTGTGTATAATAGCAGCCCCAATACGCAATTGCTCCAATTCTAAAACAGGTAATTGCCATATTTCTCCACCAATAAGTTTTAACTCTCGTGGGAGCGTCATGTTATGCAACCAACGATAAGCAATGGTTGGATGTGCTTGCTCATCTTGATCAGGAACACTCATCCATGCAAACATAATCCGACGACCTGCTTCGTCTTCTGTTGTTTGCGGAGCATAAAAGTCAAAACCGTGATCAAGCTCGTGAAAATCGTCATGGTCATACTGTCCCGTTTCTGGATCAAATGAACCGACAACATAGCCTGCTTGATAAACATTTAAATAATTCATCCCTTTTGGCTCAAGGCCTTGAGGAGAAAAGACCAGCACATCACGTCCATCAAGGGTAAACATATCGGGACACTCAAACATATAGCCAAATTCGCTTAAACGACCTCGTCCCCCACCTATGAGAATTCCTTCATGTTTCCAATCACGAAGATTGCTTGAAGAGAACAGTACTACGGCCCCTTTTAATTCAGTTGTTTGGGCACCAATCACCATAAAAAAACGTCCTTTTTGCTGCCACACTTTCGGGTCACGAAAATGAGACGTATAGCCGTCAGGTAAACGCACAACTGGACCTTCTTTTTGGAAATCAAGACCGTCTTCAGATACCGCCAAACATTGATAGGTCTCACGATTTCCTTTTTCACCCTTTACATTTCCTGTATAAAAAAGATAGAGTCTTCCTTCATGCTCAATTGCACTTCCAGAGTAACAACCGTTTTTTTCAAACCACTCAGAAGGCGTAAGGGCAATCTTTTCATGATTCCAATTCACTAGATCTTCTGATGAATAATGCCCCCAAAACTTTGCCCCATGGTCCGTTTTAAACGGCATCCATTGATAAAAAAGATGAAAAGTCCCCTTCCATTGAATCCACCCATTGGGATCATTTAACAATCCAACTGGAGGCATTAAGTGATAGCGGAGACGGTATGGGTCTTGTTGAACAAGCTCCTGATGTTTTTTTACTTCTTCATCGGCTTCCGTTCGTAATTGTTCATCCTTACTCGTCATCTCACAATCGCCCTCCTAACTTAGTGATTTCTTCTAATGTTGGCAAAGCGGTCATTGCTCCTTTTTGCGAAGCAGCCAGAGCTCCTGATAGCGAGGCAAATTCAGCTACCCTAACCGCCTCTGCTAGAGTCAAATCTGCTAACTCTCCTTTGTATTCGTTCAATAAATAAAGCATACTAGAGACAAAAGCGTCACCAGCTCCTGTAGTATCAACAGCTGTGACAGACATCGCCGAAACATACTGATGTCCTTTAGCAGTGTAAACATAACTTCCTTTTTCACCTAAAGTTAGAAAAATAAGCGGAATTTTATAGGTTTTTAATTGTTCCATCGCTTTTTCTAAATCAGATTCCCTTGTTACAAACTCTAGTTCTTCTTCTGAAATTTTTAATATATCGGCTTTCTCTAGCATCGAAACAATCGTCTGGTGTGCTTGTTCTTTGGACTCCCATAGTCCTAAACGTAAATTAGGGTCATAGGAAACCCACATTCCCTTTTCTTTTGCTAAATTGACCGCGTACTGTGTAGCTTCTTTGGCCGGACTTGAAATTAATGAAATGGAACCAAAGTGAAGAAGTTTATGATTGTAAAAATCTGTCTCAACTATTTCGTCTATTTGTAGAAATCGATCTGCACTTGGATTAATATAAAAATCAAAAGTACGTTCCCCATTAGCTGCATTTGTGACAAACACCACACCCGTCCTTACATCTCTTTCTAACATCATTCGATCTGTATGAACACCGTAACCGTTTAACGTTTCTTTTAAAAACCGACCTAAAACATCATCACCTACTTTACCAATAAATGTTGATTTCGCCCCTAGTCGTGCAACTCCAACCGCTACATTTGCTGGAGCACCACCCGGACTTTTTTGATAGTTTGTATTTGATGGATCAAGCGGTATAAAATCAATCAGTGCTTCCCCTAAAGATAGAATTCCCTTTTTCATATGAATCACCTCTGTTTTAAAGACAGCCTCCACTTTTCATTAAAAAAGGGAGGCGGAACTTTTAATCTTCTTTCCAACCAAGTAATAAAGTTAAGATAAAAGCACTGGAAATCGCAATCACAAATCCGATTAGATAATTGAATGGATCTTGGGCAATTGCAAACATCGGAATTCCTGTTAATCCAATTCCATTAGCCATTACTTGTGTCCAGACAACATATGCACCTCCAAGTGCTCCACCAATTGCTGCCCCAATAAACGGAAGACGGTATTTTAAATTAACGCCAAAAATCGCTGGTTCAGTAATTCCCAGAAAGGCAGAAACTGCTGCTGGCAAGGCAATTCCTTTTACTTTTTTATTTCTAGTTTTAAAGAATACAGCCAGTGTTGCCCCACCTTGAGCAACATTTGCCATCGCCCAAATTGGTAATAAGTAATTTCCACCGATAGCGACAAGCATTTCCGCTTCAATAGCATGGAAACTATGATGCACCCCTGTCAATACAATCATCGAATAAAGGCCTCCAAATATAAGACCAGCAATGGGACCAGCTGTGTTATAAACAACATCAAGTACGGTTGTAATCGCATTCCCTAACCCACGACCTAAAGGTCCTATGACCAATAAAGCAAAAAATCCGGTTAAAATAACGGTTAAAAATGGCGTTAGAAGTAAATCAATTACATTTGGAACAACTTTACGTAAGCCTTTTTCAATTTTTGACATCACATAAACGGTTAGTAAAACAGGAATAACCGTCCCTTGATAACCAAGCATTTCTACCGACATACCAAAGATATCAAGAGTTTCTGGTACTGCATCCGATAATCCCCATGGATTTAATAAAGCCGGATGAGTCATAATCCCACCTATAACCGCACCTAAAAATTGATTTCCTCCGAATTCCTTGGCCGCACTAAATCCAATTAAAATTGGCAAAATAATAAAAGCGGCGGATGAAAACATATCAAGTAAAACAAAGAGCCCACTATCAGCGTTTACCCAATTATAAGTGTTCATCAAACCTAGTAGCCCCATCAACATCCCTGCTGCCACAATCGCTGGTATAATCGGCACAAAAATATTCGATAGTGTGCGAGCAAAACGAGCTAATGGATTCATTTTCTTTTTAGCTGCATCACTATGGGATTCCTTTGGTCTTTCCTCATTATTATTCTCTTCTAAACCAAGAAGTGGTGCAAGTTCAATAAACACTTTGTTTACCGTCCCTGTTCCAAAAATCACTTGGAATTGACCAGAACTAGAAAAAGCTCCTTTCACCCCATCTAATTCTTCGATCTCTTTTTTATTGATTTGCTCTTCATCATCAATAACCAAACGTAATCTTGTTGCACAATGTGCCGCGCTGATCACATTCTCTTTTCCCCCTAAATGCTCCATAAGTTGGTTAGCAATCTCTTGGTGATTCATCTTATTTCCTCCTAGATTTAAAGTTTTTTATTGTCGAAGTGCACATGGCGTACTCATCAAGACAACAAAAAAGACCTAAAATATATAAAGTACACACAGGTAGCTCGAAGAAAAGTCGATCTACCTATGTCGCCTTACACATTTTAGGTCTTGCCTGCCTAACCAGTCACAATCCTACAATATTCATGTTCTTTTGTCATTATTCTACAAGATGAAAACGTTATCGTCAACCGTTTATTCGTTTGTTAACCTTTGAATATGAAGGGAAATATAAGCAACCTCTGATTCTGGAAAGCGTATTCCATATTCTTGTTCCAAAAATTCAACAGCCGCCTTCGCACATCCATAAGCCGCTTCATATTTATCTTTAATCAAACTCAACATATCATGATCAATCGGTTCGAATTCCTTCTTTATTTCAATTCGATTCAAAGCAAAACGTAAATGAGTGATTAAACGTTGATAATTAATGCTTGATTCTTCTATATTTATTTTTAAGATATTTTCCACTTGTTCAACAAAATCTCGTAAAATCGTCGCTTTTTCAAGCGATTCCATCATTGAGTGTCCACCAAGTTTAGCTGTATGGAGATGAAGAGCAATATGAGCAACTTCATCAAGAGGAATGACGACATCTAACTCTTTTTTTATTTCTTCCTTTGCCCATAAACCAATTTCAAACTCTTTTTTATATAAAAATTTAATCTCATTTGTCAATTTGTTCTGAATGGCCAACCCTTGTTTAATACGCTCAAGCGCAAACGAAAGATGATCGGTTAACGCAATATGAATATGATCATGAAGAGGCTCCTGTAAATACCCTTCTGCATAGCTTATCACCTTTTCAGCAAGTTCAATATGCTCTTCTGGCAACGTCGCAAGGATTTGCTGAAATTTTGCTGAAGATTGTTCATGTAACAAAAAAACCTTTTCAATTTTTTCTTTTGGGATAATATCATTTTTCTTTTTTTGAAAGGCAATCCCATTTCCAAAAACTATCTTCTCCTTTTTTCCCTCTAACACAACGACGGCGTTGTTATTAAGAACCCGAAATATACGCATCGTTCGTCTCCCCTCTTACCAAAAACTCTCGAATGCTTATTTTACCATAATAAGAGCTAGATAGTCTTCTTTTGATTGATGAAAGAGAAAGGGCTACATGTTAACATCATTAACCATTTCTTTTAGAACGCAAGTATACGCTTAAACTCGTCGTTAATAGCAATAAAACAGCAACTATGATAAGAGCATAATCAATCCACGTCTCAAAGCTCCAATTAATCACAAATAAACATAAGATAACCAAAAAGAAATTTAAAATTATTTGAAAGTTTTTCATTTAATCATTTTATGACTGGATAATCCATTCATATCTCCTTTCTACGCTTTATCTTCCTCGTTCTGGACAAGAGCTGATGCCTCTTTAAAATATTCATCAAACACCGCTGCAAGCTCTTCATAAGATTGATTTCCTTTTTTATCCCATAAAGATTGACAACTTTGTACAAATTGAATAGTGTCATCACACCATTTTATGTATTGCACTTCACTCTCTAAACCACGTTTTAAAACAGCAGATGCCATAATAATACGGGCATTCATTACATTTCTTTCTTTAATACTTTTAAAACGCTCTTGAATAATCCCTTTCATTTTTTCTAACCGCTTCTGCCTTTCCTTTTTATAAAGATTCAGCTTCAATAACACTTCATCAAAAGATATACGATCAGAGAAAAACACTTGCATTAAAAAAACGTCTTTTATTTTCGGGGGTTCAGTCGGTGTCATAAGCCATTGGATTAACTCTCTTTTTCCTGTTTCTGTAATAGTATATATCTTTTTATCAGGCTTCCCTTCTTGTTCCACAAACCGACTTTGAATGAGTTCTTCTTTTTCAAGCTTACTTAATTCTGGATAAATCTGTGACAAATGACTGTGCCAAGAAATACTCATCACATCATCAAACTCTTTTTTTATATCGTATCCACTAGCCTCCCAATCACTTAAAAAACCTAAAATTGCGTATCGTAACGACATCCACTCACCTCTTTTTGATTCCCATTTACTTAACCTGTTTTTTGATGAGACACTTTTTCAGTTGATAAGATAAAACTTAAATTCTCCACACCTACCTTTAATTCCTCTGTCAAAAAAGTTACAAGCAAATAAGTCTATCGAACTTATAAACAGCATCGCACATGTTAATAGAAGTAAAACTGGCTTTAACATTTTATGATGCCAAACATAACTTAAACTAGATAAGATCATCTTTGTTTGACTTTGTTTATTATTTTGTTGGTTTTTTATTAAAGGTTTAATTTTTGAAATCACAATTATCGTCAAACCGAGTACAGCACTTGAAACAAACAATAATATTAATGGAGAAACAGACAACTTAATCATCCATGCTGTAAAAATCTGCCCACCTATTTTCATTATTGCGTTTTTGCTCGCTAGTTATTTTTTTAATACTATTAACTCAATTTCGCAGCGTATGATTGACCGTTAACCGTTGATAGAGATTGACTTTAGGGCGATACAATACTCAAATCGACTTTACACGTTCGGTTCAATCGTTGACAGTCTGAACCCATCTCTTCGTAGGCTGTTGAAGGAAACTGTTCACTAAAATGAAGAAGAGCATTGTCTATTTTTTCTTGATGCACAGTTTATCCGTTTGGTGTGATTTGCGTTCTCGCTTTTCTAACGTATCAAGGGCATTTGTTTAAGAGCTTCTATTCGCTCTGCCAACTCGTTGAACGGATTTTCTCGATGCGAAAGTTGAGTATTAAGATTGAACTTCTTTGATGATGAGTTGTGCCTCTTTTTCACATTAATTTAAAATGAGCTAAAGCTAATTCTCTGTTAAATTTTTAAAGAAAAGTATCGAACCATTCTCTCCACCATTTCTTCTTCACTTTCTACCATAGATCGTTTGCTCCACTCTAATAATACTTCAAACAAACCTCCGCA
>NZ_ALPT02000109.1 GCF_000292245.2 Alkalihalobacillus alcalophilus ATCC 27647 = CGMCC 1.3604
AATTGACTTACGTTTGCACAATTTTGCACTAACTCAAAAAGAATGCCCTCTCTCCTCCTATCTTTTTGAGTAACGTGACCCATTTTAATTCAACTAATATTGCTTAATATGCCCTAACGAACTTTCAATACCAAGCCAATCACACCTAAAAAGAACACAGTAGAGATATTCATTCTCTACTATGTCCTTTAAATGCCCATTCATTTTCGTCATTACTTACTAACTCATATTCTGAATTATACGCTCTACAATTTAAATCTACTTACTGACTCTTGTAAGTTTTCTGCCATACTAGTTAATAAAGAGGCAGCTCCTGCAATTTCCTCCATCGTTGCATTTTGTTCTTCAGCTGAAGCAGCAACTTCTTCCGAATAGCTTGAAGATTCTTCTGCTTTGATCGAGACATCATTTATAAACGTGACCATTAAATCTACTTTATTAGCCATTTGCGAGACCGCACTTGATATTTCGTCAACTCGATTCGTAACATCGGTAACGGAATACGAAATACCTTCAAATTCATTGCCAGCCCTACGTACTTTGATGATTCCATCTTGGACGGCTCCTCTTGTCTCATCCATATTGGAAATCGTTTGATTAATTTCAACTAGTATTCCATCGATTAACTTTTTAATTTGCTCGGCAAAATCATTAGATTGTTCAGCCAACTTTTTTACTTCGTCAGCGACAACCGCAAATCCTCTTCCATGTTCTCCTGCTCGTGCTGCTTCAATTGCTGCATTTAATGCTAAAAGATTTGTTTGCTCTGATACTCCTGTAATAAAAGCAACAATATTGTTAATTTCATTCGTTTTATCACCTAACTGATTAATAATTGATGTGACCTTTTCCGTCCGCTCATTAATAATATCCATTTGACCTACACTATGTTGAATCACTTCATGACCAATATCTGATTTTCCTTTTGTAAGCTGAGCAGATTCTGTCACTTCTTTTACGTTCTCCATAATTTTTTTCATACTTATCGATATTTCATTTGCTGAGTCATTAGCACTATTCGTTTTGTACACTTGATCTTCAGCTCCTGTGGCAACCATTTGAATCGCTTCTGTTATCTGCTCAGTGGCTTTACTCGTTTCATCTGCACCTGCTGATAATTGTTGTGAAGATGCCGATACTTGTCCGGCTGTATCTACTACCTTTTCAATCAATAACTTTAAGCTATCTTTCATCAGATTATAACTATTTGACAATTGACCGATTTCATCTTTTGAATGTTCTTTTATATCTGTTGTAAAATTTCCATTTCCTGCTTCAACTAACGCATTTCTTATATTATTTAACCGCTTTTTAATCTGGTTAGTAAATACAAAAATAATCACAGTAGCAATCAATATCCCAATCGCTAAAGTAATAAAGAATCCCCTAATGGTATTATTAATCATTTCATTAATAAATTGTTCTGATACTCCAACAAACCACATTCCAATCGTTTCACCATTACTATCCATAATGGGTTGATACGCCGTTTGATGCGGTATACCTGCTACATTTGCTTCCCCTTGAAAGACTTGCCCACCCTCTAATACAACTTCTTTTACTTCATTAGAAACTTGAGTACCAATTGCTCTGTTTCCCTCAACAATTACATTCGTGGACACCCTCGTATCTTCAAGAAAAATCGTCACAGCTCCATTTGTAAGCTCTCCTATATAATCAACCATTTCGTCATTTCCATTAACTAGCGTAGTCCCTTTATATAACTGCTCTCCTCTTACTTCCCAATCTCCAGGATATTTTGTATCTAAGGCAATATAGGACAATCCTAAGTCTGATATTGCCTTATCCACTGAAATCTCTTTAACTCCGCTTGTTACTAACGCTTGTAAAACAATAGCCAAAATAACTGAGAAAATAATCAAAATGGCGACTACAAGACTATTAATTTTTGTTGCAATTTTAAAATTGTTAAACCAGTTCATTTTTTACCCCCCTCATAAAGTCTTATTCTATTCTAATAATTAATCATACATAAGAATCATTTTAAATTAAGTGAATATATTAACAATGGGTCATTTTTACTACATTCATTTCTTATTAAATGTTTAAGTATGATGACGGAAAAATATGAATAATCTAACATAAAGACTAAATGTTCTGCATTACATAGCTATGTATTAGGTTACCAAAAATTGATATCTAATCACCTCTCTTACCATTATAAAAAGTCTTTATTTTTTTACCAAATAAAACAAGACATATTAGAGAATTCCCCCCTAACATGCCTTTTAATGCTAATTATTTATACCATTAACTATGGTAAATTCACATTCTTATAAATTTATGGTCAGCAACCAGAAATTAAGGCTGTAAAATCTTTTTCATCAGAAGAGGCTGAATTAAAGGCCCTTCAGAAGGAAATACGCGATCTAAAGGGGGAAAATGAAATCTTAAAAAAGGCGATGCACTACTTTGCGAAAAGCCCTCGGTAAAATAGGAATTTATTCATGAAAACCGCTCCCCATTCCGAGTGGAGAAGATGTGCAGCGTTCTGGGAGTTTCCAAAAGTGGATACTTTAAATGGCTAAAACGACCTAAAAGTGATAGGCAGAAAAAACATGAGAAATTATCACAAGAAATTCTTCAAACCCACCTAGAATTTAAACAGCGTTAGGGCCGTGTTAAAATTACTAAAACCCTTAATAAACGTGGTGTGGAGGTTAGTGAACGTACACTCTCACGCATCATGACTAAGAACCAGTGGAAATCTTGTACCGTCAAAAAATACAAGGCTACAACTAATTCGAAGCATAAGCATCCAGTAAGTGAAAACGTATTAGATCGACAGTTTAAAGCTTCTAAACCAAACCAGTTGTGGGTCACTGATATCACTTATATTCCAACCAATGAAGGTTGGTTGTATTTGGCAAGCGTAATCGACTTGTATTCTCGTAAAATAGTAGGTTGGGCTATGGATAAAACCATGACAAAGGAATTAGTAATATCTGCATTAAAAATGGCTTACAAACGCCAAAAGCCAGGAAAAGGAGTTATCCATCACTGAGACCGCGGTGTTCAATATGCCTCCTATGAGTATCAGAATCTATTAAGAAAATATGAAATGATCGGCAGCATGAGCCGAAAAGGCAACTGTTACGACAACGCTTGTATCGAGTCCTTTCACGGTATTCTTAAACGTGAACTTGTTTATCAAACAAAATATAGTACGAGGGAAGAAGCGAAAAAGTCATTATTTGAATACATCGAGTTCTTCTACAATTCCAAGCGGATCCATTCGACCTTAGATTACTTTACACCGAATGAATTTGAGTGTATGTATGGAAAAAATGCAGCTTAATTTTTCCTTCATAAAAAAGTTTAAATCGCTCTTATTTAAACTTTTTTATGAAGGCCACCAAGCGAAAGCGCGGTAGAAAAATCTGTGTCTATTTTCTTGACATAGTATCAGTTTATAAAAGGAGCTAATTGTAGCTAAATAGCGATTTAGAGTTGCTGGAGATACCTTTGTTATTTAAATGCTTGGAATCAATATATTGTATAAAACGAGGAATAAATTCTGGTTTTAACTCGAAATATTTAAGATCTTCTATTTCCAACCATTCATAGAATACCTTTAAATCTCTTAAATAACTTCTTACTGTATTTATAGAGCATCCCTTTCTTTTCAGTTGCTCTGAAAAATCTAAAACTTCAGGGACTATTCTAAAATTAGAATCAACTAATACGACACTGCTTTCACTTTTCCCTACTTTTATTTTTCTCACCCCTAGTCATCAAATAATTCTTACTACAAGTTTATATTTTACAATTCTACAAAAAACGGCATTTTCCTTTTAAACCATACAAAAAAGGCACATTAGAGATTCCTCCCTAACATGCCTTTTGAATGCTAATTAGTTCACATCATTAACATAAGGTAATAAAGCGATTTGACGAGAACGCTTGATTGCAGCAGTTAATTGACGTTGGTATTTAGCTGAAGTTCCAGTTACACGACGAGGTAAGATTTTACCACGCTCAGAAATGAAACGTTTTAGTAAATCCGTATCTTTGTAATCGATGTGTGTAATTTTGTTTACTGTGAAGAAACAAACTTTACGACGTTTTGGACGACCACGACGAGCCATTATACAGCACTCCTTTCAAATTTTTATTATATATTATACATTCCGTTTATTCACTAGAGGTAGGGTTAGAACGGTAAATCATCATCTGAGATGTCAATTGGCTTGCCATCGTTAGCAAATGGATCATCATTAAATCCACCAGATTGACGGTTTGATTGCTGATTCCCTTGCTTAGCGTAGTCATTTCCACCACCAGCAGGTGCACCATAGAAATCATTATTTCCTTGGCTTTGTCCTTGACCACCTTGGTTTGCACCACGCGGTTCTAGGAATTGCACACTGTCAGCAACAACTTCTGTAATGAAAACACGACGTCCTTCATTATTATCATAGCTTCGCGTTTGGATTCGACCGTCGACTCCTGCTAAGCTACCCTTTTTAAGATAGTTCGCCACATTTTCAGCGGGCTTACGCCAAATGACACAATTAATAAAATCAGCATCACGTTCGCCTTGTTGATTGGAAAATGTACGGTTCACTGCGAGTGTAAAATTCGCTACCGCTACTCCATTCGGTGTATAACGTAATTCTGGATCGCGTGTTAAACGACCGACTAATACGACACGGTTCAGCATCCGTACCCCTCCTCGAAAAATTTATTACTGTTCGTCTCTTGTAACAAGGACACGAATAATGTTGTCATTGATTTTTACAAGACGGTTAAATTCGTTAATCGCATCAGAGTTTGCAGCAACGTTTAATAGTACGTAGAAACCTTCACGATAATCGTTGATTTCATACGCTAAACGACGTTTACCCATCTCTTCAACTTTTTCAATTTCAGCACCATTAGTAGTTAATACACCATTAAAACGTTCGATTAACTCTTTGTTTGCTGACTCTTCTAAGTTTGGAGCGATAATGTACATAATTTCATACTTACGCATTCCGGTCACCTCCTTTTGGTCTAAGCGGCTCCTACACGGAGCAAGGAGCAAAAACTACTCTAATGAGTCATTTTACTCGCATTATTAAATTATATCAGAATGCCTTGTCCTAGGCAAGGAAATTTCTCGATCGTTGGCTTTAAATTGTTCTATCCCTCTCCTATTTAATATAAATGAGAAATCTATGCCATTTTACGGCTTAATACTTGGTACACTCTAGAAGTTGTATACCCTATGCTTTCAATTAGTGAAACTGAAACAAGTGGTGTAATAAACCAGAGACCACCGATACACACCTGTTCAGGAGAATCCGTTTCGAGTATGTAGAAATGGCCTCTAGCGGACAAATTCGGGCGGATCACTCCTAGACTTCATTAACGACAAAAAAGCTTGTCAACGTCCCAAAACGGGACTAAATCGACAAGCTAAAAAATAACCTCTTAATTATCATTTATTTTACACATTAAAACGGAAATGAATGACATCGCCATCTTGGACGACATAGTCTTTTCCTTCAAGACGAACCTTCCCATTTTCCTTCGCTTGTCCCATTGAACCAGCTTCCATTAAATCATCATAAGAGACAATCTCCGCTCGAATGAATCCACGCTCAAAGTCTGTATGAATGATTCCAGCTGCTTGTGGTGCTTTTGTCCCTTTACGATATGTCCAAGCTCGTACTTCTTGAACACCAGCTGTAAAATACGTTTCTAACCCTAATAACTGATAAGCAGCTCGGATTAATTGATCTAACCCAGACTCTTCAATACCAAGCTCTTCTAAAAACATCTGCTTTTCCTCGCCATCAAGCTCAGCAATTTCAGATTCAATTTTGGCACAAACAACGATAACTTCACTATTTTCAGCTGCAGCAAATTCCTTTACTAGCTTTACATAGTCATTATCCCCATCACCTAATAAATCCTCTTCACTCACATTGGCAACATATAATACAGGTTTGCTCGTTAATAAATGTAACTGCTTAACGATTTTCTGTTGTTCTTCACTAAATTCAATACTACGAGCTGGCTTTTCGTCTTCAAAAGTTTTTTGAAGAATTTCTAAGACTTCAAGCTCAGCAACCGCTTCTTTATCCTTCGTTTTGGCCAACTTGCCGACACGAGTGATTCTTTTTTCAATACTCTCTAAATCGGCTAAAATAAGCTCTAAATTAATGACCTCGATATCACGGATTGGATTTACACTTCCTGAGACGTGAGTAATATTGTCATCAGAAAAACAACGGACAACATGTGAGATAGCATCGACTTGACGAATATGTGATAAGAACTTATTTCCAAGTCCTTCCCCTTTACTTGCCCCTTCGACAATCCCTGCAATATCAGTGAACTCAAAAGCAGTTGGAACTGTTTTCTTTGGGTCCACTAATTCTGTTAACTTTTGCAAACGGTGATCAGGCACTTCTACAATCCCCACATTTGGATCGATTGTACAGAACGGGTAATTCGCTGATTCTGCTCCAGCTTGAGTTATTGCATTAAATAAAGTTGATTTCCCCACATTTGGGAGGCCTACAATTCCTGTCGTTAATGCCATTGAATCATTCACTTCCTTTATTTGAATAAAATATCTATTGAGCCATTGAATATAAGTCCTTTCAATTATAGGAAGAAGACCACAAAAAAACAAGACAGATTGGAGGAGACGCCCCATTCTGTCAATGTATCGCCCTAATTTGATGATTCGAGAACTTTTTTCAACTTCTTACTAAATTCTTTTCGAGGCAGCATCACACTATGCTGACATCCAAGGCATTTAATTCGAACATCCATCCCCATTCGAATTATTTTCCAGCGATTTTCACCGCACGGATGTTGTTTTTTCATCTCAACAACGTCATGCAGAGTAAATTCCTTCTCAGCCAACTGCTTCGCCCCTTTCAATTCATTGCTATAATACTACCTATTATACACCATTGTTTATGGAGTGGAAATGATTCCACTCATTCAAGTTTATTTCGAATCGTTCGATGATTTAAAATCGGATATAAAATAATAGAAGATAAAAGATAAAGGTTTAGAACGCCATATAATGGGTATAAAACACTAATTAAAGTCGAAAAGCCAAACATCGTTAAAGGAGCCATAATCGCCACTAACAATAGGGCAAGCATCCAGGCTGGTGATTGAATATACCCTCTTATTCTTGAAATAATACCAAACACACCAGATGCAGCTGTTGTATAAATCGCCACCCAGAGAAGGCCTGACATGACTAAAACCATATAATAAGGATAGTGTTGTAGAATCGCAAATAACGGAATTTCATAAACAACTAACTCATTTGCCACTTCTAATAAAGAACTATTGTATAAAAAAGTTAAGCTTCCTAAAATGACTCCACTGCCAATACTAGCAATTAAGATTTCCCCTTTTTGTTTTATCTTCTGACCAATTGCTCCTAAAACAGAAATTAACGGAAGAATATTGAGAGCGGTAAACGTAAGAGAACTCGGCCAATTGCTTTGGTTTCCCTCGATAAAATGAAGTGGAAAACCATGTAATGATTGAAAGGCTAATAAAACACCGACTAAAGCCAGAATAAGAACAGGTGTAATGACAGTATGGATAGTCGTAATCCCATCAATATCCCAAATAAATAAGACCACCACAAATGCTGCTAGAATAACCACTCCCGCCCAAAATGGCAGATGGATCACTTCTAATGTCGCTCCCCCACCCGCAAGCATGATGACCGTAGTAGAAAACAAATAAACCATAATCATCACATCATATAATTTGGAAATTCGTTTTCCCATTAAAATATGTAAAACAGGTAGATAATGAACCGATTGATGTTTAAAACTAATATGCATGACCACATAACAGCAAATAATAAATAGAACCGTAAAGAGAAAAATGGCTAGTCCACTTTCAGCACCAAAAAATTCCCAGATTTCTCTTCCAGATGCATATCCAGCTCCGATCATCGTTCCAATAATTAAAAACATCCACATGAGTCCATTTCTCACCATACGCGCTACTCCCTTCACACTCGTTATCTTTTTTCACTTTCATGTATAGAAATGCAAAGATAACCGTATACTGTTACTACTATGGCGAAGGAGTCGAAAATATGAGTACAAACTATCGGTTGTTTAGTAAAAAAACTTCACCCTTTCGAATGCATATGGATCATAATGATATACACAATGAATTTGCAAAGGCACTTACCTTTTATATTAACAACCAGCTAGACTCGCCTTTAGTCATTGTTTGTATTGGAACAGACCGCTCAACTGGGGACTCTTTAGGTCCATTAATTGGTTCTAAGCTTGAATCTTTTAATCTTAAAAACTTTTATATTTATGGAACCTTAAAAGATCCGATTCATGCGGTCAATATGCATGAAAAAATAATGAGGATTGAACAACTTCATGATAGGGCTTTTATTATCGCAATTGATGCTTGTTTAGGGAAAATGAAAAGTGTTGGTGATATTACATTAGCACATGGGCCTGTGACACCAGGTGCTGCCGTAAAAAAGGATTTACCCCCGATTGGAGACATTCATATTACAGGGATTGTGAACATAGGTGGTATGATGGAATATTTTGTTTTACAAAATACCCGTCTTTATATGGTTATGACAATGGCGGATGTTATCGCTACTTCAATTCAGAAAGTTGATCAACAATTGAGTGAATCGCCGGTATTAGAATCATCCTTTGAAACTACCTTAAAAAAGCGCCGAAACTTGGCTAATGCTTTTTCATTTATGAACACTGAAAAATTCAAATTATAATTTTAAAACTAAAGTGTGTTACTTAAAAGAGACTGAGACAAAACCCTCCTCTGATATGAAAAGCCGGTGACTTTTTACTCATTGTAAATTGTCACCGGCTTTCATGAGCTTTATTGGAACGGAAGTAGATGGCGATGGTTAGCACTCTTCTCACCGTTCCCGAAAATCATGCTCCGCGTCCTGTGGGGCGGCGCCAAACTAACCGGCCTAGCCGGTGGATTTCGGCTAGGCCACTTCTTCCCACGGGAGTCTCCGCATGTTTTCGTCCACTAGGGTACAGAATAATCTTAGTTTGCATTCTTGTAGGTAATAACGCGAAGTGACTAAATTCAAAATGGAAAAATAGAGAACCGAAAAAATACTAAAATATGTTCTTTGGATACATTCTCTACTTCTATATATAGCTAGTTATGCTCCAGTCTCTTTTATACTTATACAAAGTGAAGAATGGTTACGATGACGGCGACGACTAATATACTTGGTAGAAGGTTTGCTACCTTCACATTTAATAGCCCTAATATATTGAGGCCAATTGCGATAATCATGATTCCACCTGTAGCCGTCATTTCAACGATAAAGGCATCCATAATTTCTGGTGGAACATATTGATTAATTTGTCCAGAAAATAAAGCGATTGTTCCTTGATAAAGAACGACAGGGATAGCTGAGAATGCTACTCCTATTCCTAATGTTGATGCAAACAAAAGAGACGAAACTCCATCTAACATTGATTTAGTAAATAAAACCGAATGATCGCCTCTGAGCCCACTATCAAGTGCTCCTAAAACTGCCATCGCTCCGACAACATAAATTAAAGTAGTGGTCACAAATGCCTTGGCCACTGTCCCTTCTCGCTCTGTTCCTATTTTACGCTCTATCCATAATCCAAAACGATTTAAATATCCATCTAAGTCCATTATTTCCCCAATTATTGCCCCTATTACTAAGCTAGTAATGACAATTAAAAATTGTTCACTTTTAATTCCCATTGTAATGCCTAATATAACAACAGCTAAAGCAATGGCTTGCATGATTGTCGTTTTCATTTGTTCAGGGATATTTCGGACTGTTAACCCGATAAGAGCGGCAACGACAATCGCTGCCCCATTCACTAATGTTCCAGTTAATACCATCTACTCATTCACTGGCCTCTCATTATGATATTTTCTATTTCCAAGATACAAACACTAAGATCTCTATTATTGAAACGCTGTTACTATCTCCTCTATTGCTTGTACAAACGTTTCTACCTCTTCTTTTGTATTATACGGTCCAAAGCTAACTCTCACTAGTCCGGTATCAATTGTGGCTAGTGAATGATGTGTTCTTGGAGCACAGTGTAATCCTGCTCTCACACCAATTTTATAATGTTCATCTAAAATAATCGCCAGCTCATGACTACCTATTTGTTCTAAACGGAAAGAAAGAACGGCTAAACGTTTCGTTAAATCAGTAGGTCCATAAAAGCTGATCCCTTCAAGCCTTTTTAACCCTTCTAAACAACTTCTCATTAATTCTTGTTCATGCTTATAAATCGATTCAATTCCAACCTCATTAATTTCATCTATACCTTTTGATAACCCAGCAATACCAGGTGTATTTAACGTGCCAGCTTCATATCGCTCAGGCCATTGTAGCGGTTGCTCAGGAAGCTCTGAATGGCTTCCTGTTCCGCCCGTAATTAATGGCTTTAGCCCATAATCTTGTTTACTAATTAGAACAGCTGTTCCTTGTGGCCCTAACATACTTTTATGTCCGGCTAATGCTAATAAATCAATTCCTTGTTCTTCCATAGAAATAGGAATCGTACCAGCGGTTTGAGAAGCATCAACTAAAAGAACAGCATTTACCTGTTTGGCAATATCAGAAATAGCCTTTAAATCAATTAATGCTCCCGTTACATTAGAGGCATGTGAAACAGCAATCATTCGTGTATGAGGAGTTACAACCATTCTTATCGCTTCAGTTGTAATTAGCCCGTTTTCATCTGGTTCTACATACGTAACATCTATACGCTTCTCTTCAACTAGACGATTTAATGGTCTTAAGACAGAATTATGTTCAAACGCTGTTGTAACAACGTGCTGCCCTTCTTCAAATGGGAAACCAAGAATCGCTTGGTTTAATGCCATTGTTGCATTTTGATAAAACCAGACATGGTTCGCAGAGGGAGCCGAGAAAAAATCCATTAGTTTTTCTCTTGTTTCTTCAATTATTTTTCCTGCTTTTTTAGATAGAAAGTGCCCTCCCCTACCAGGGTTTGCCCCGTATTCATTTACCGCTTCTAGCATCGCTTCCCCAACTTCTTTCGGTTTCGGAAAAGAGGTCGCGGCATGATCAAAATAAATCATAATCCTCTTCCTTTCATCAAATCGAAATATCTTCCCTATCATACCAAATTTAAAACAGAACTCAA
>NZ_ALPT02000110.1 GCF_000292245.2 Alkalihalobacillus alcalophilus ATCC 27647 = CGMCC 1.3604
GGTCTTCTGTCGGGAAATGATAAAAGGTTCAGGAAAGAAAATCCACTTTAGTTTCATATATAATAAAGTTAATCCAAAAAATGAGGAGGTTATACGTATGTCTGGGGTCATTATTCGTCGCTATACTCTCGAAGACTTTCCTGCTTTATTAGAAGTTCAGAAGGAAGCTTTTCCACCACCTTTTCCTGAGGATCTTTGGTGGAACAAAGATCAAATTCAAGCACATGTTACTACTTTTCCAGAAGGGGCTTTATTAGCAGAAATTGATGGTGTTGTCGTCGGTTCTGCTACATCATTACTTAAACAGTATGATGGGAAACCACACACTTGGGAAGAAGTCGCAGATAGTGGCTATATCCAAGCGAGCCATCATACAAATGGTGATAGTCTATACGGCATTGATGTTTGTGTTCGGCCCAGCTATCGAGGGATAGGAGTAGCTCGTGCTCTTTATCAAGCCCGAAAAGAAACGGTTCTACAACTAGGGTTAAAACGTTTTTTAGCTGGCTGCCGTATTCCTAATTATCATGAATACGCTAAAGAGATAGACGTCCAAACATATGTAAACAAAGTTAAAAATGGAGATATCAGGGATTTGGTACTAACGTTTATGCTCAAACAAGGGTTACAGCCATTACAAATCCTCCCCAATTATTTAGATGATGAGGAGTCATGTCATTATGGTGTACTTGTGGAATGGCAACCCTCATTCAAATAAGAAAATTTACCAAACAATATGTTAATTTATTTGTCCAGCTACATCCCGCTCACTTTCCGCGAGTATGCAGCTAGAGAAAAGAGGTCTTAAAAATCTAATAAATTATCCCCTTTAGGTTTGGTTTCATTCCCTTCATTATAAGAAGGGGTTACTGTTGGATACTGCTGAACGACTTGGTGATAAGTTGGCAATGGTGTTTCTACTTGTTGCTTCAAAGTTGGACTCACTTCTATCGGCTTGGCATCTGTTCCTTTAAAAAGTTGACAATAGGCTTCAATCGAAGAAACTGCCTCCTTCATTTGTTCGGCATTTTCGTTCATATGCGCTTGTTCTAAACGTCGCATTTGTTCTTTCATATGATCAATGACTGATTTAGTCGAGATATTCATTTTACCTTCCTCCTTACCCAAACATCTTACCATAGGTTAGCTCTTAACGAAATTTTACGTTTATATCGGATTGAACTACTCCCACTTATCGACCTTACGGTCTGATTGAAGTGGGAGATTCTTGGGAACAGAGCGTACTTGCCAGCGGTTTTCTTTGCCAACAGAGGTTTCTCTTATGGACCAAGCTATCCCCGTCGATTCCTACGGTTCTGTATGTTGTTTAAGCCAAGTAGAAGGTTCTTACCCCTTCGGCTAGAATATTTTGGCTGGCATTGATATCTCGATCGTGATGTTTATGGCAAATAGAACACGTCCAGTCCCTTATTTCAAGAGATTTCTTGCCCTCTTGATGTCCACATTCAGAACAGATTTGACTAGATGGAAACCACCTGCTTATTTTCACAATGGTTTTCCCATACCATTTCGCTTTGTATTCTAATTTCGATACAAAGGCAGACCAGGATACATCCGAGATGGATTTGGCTAATTTATGATTACGCAACATTCCTTTGGTGTTCAAATCTTCGATACAGATCACATCGTGGTTTTTGATGATGTCTGTACTTAGTTTGTGAAGGAAATCGTCTCGTTGATTCCTGACTCTTTCGTGCAATCTAGCCACTTTGCGCTTTTGCTTCTGATAGTTTTGGGCATCAAATAGATGAATACCCTTATTTTTGGCCTGTAACGCACGTCTTGAAAGTTTTCGCTGTTCACGTTTTAGTTTCTTTTCCATTTTTGATGTGAATTTATTATTGTCAATCTTGCGACCATCAGAAAGAACTGCAAAGTCCGTGATGCCTAAATCTATACCGATAGATGATTCCGTTTTCTTCAAGGGCTGTACGTCTGTTTCGACTAGAATGGATACAAAGAACTTTCCGCTTGGATTTCGTCTGACTGTAGCATTCAGAATACGCCCTTCAACCTCACGACTTTTAGCGAACTTCACTAGCCCAAGTTTAGGCAACTTGATTTTGTTATCTGCAATAGCAATGTTATGGTTTGTCTCTTTCGTTGTATAGGATTGTACCTGATTCTTTTTAGACTTGAAGCGTGGCGCTTTATTTTGATTCTTGAAGAATCGAGTATAGGAATCAGCAAGTTTTTTCAGGGAGGATTGAAGGGCAATGCTGTCCACTTCTTTTAGCCATACGAATTCCTTTTTTAGTTGGGTTAATTGGGCCGAACAAGAAGAATACGTTAACCCTTTGCCTGTTTTTTGATAAGTATCGTTCCATTGCCCTAAAAAGCGATTAAATACAAAACGAGAACAGCCGATGGTTTTGGCAATCAGGGTTTCTTGTTCTTTGCTTGGATAGAGACGAAATTTGTACGCTTTGTGGATGAGCATTGTTTT
Organism: Alkalihalobacillus alcalophilus ATCC 27647 = CGMCC 1.3604; assembly: GCF_000292245.2. Taxonomy (GTDB): domain Bacteria; phylum Bacillota; class Bacilli; order Bacillales; family Bacillaceae_D; genus Alkalihalobacillus; species Alkalihalobacillus alcalophilus. Next base: position 2,468 of record NZ_ALPT02000110.1, read on the forward strand.
CACCTCCGATAGGAATGTATGTTCTTATTATAACCTAACAAGAATCTCTTTGGCTACCACCAACGGACATTCATCTCCCCCTTATCGTTGGGCTTCTCCCTTCACACGATTGAAGAGGGAGTCTTCTGTCGGGAAATGATAAATTTCACGACAAAAAAAGACCAAAAAGAATATCTATTTAAGATTCTCCTTTTTGGTCTTTTCCTTCATCATTTTTAGTCGCTAAAATCGCTTTAATTCCGGCAATATTAACACCTTGCTCAATATATTTTTTGATTTGATGAAAATCGTCTACATCATTTAATGAAAACATCCGTTGGTTTCCATCATTTCTTTTTGGCTTAACCAAGCCCTGTTCTTCGTAATAGCGAATTTGCCGAGCCGATAAATTCGTTATTTCCATCACAACACGGATTGGGAAACATGCTTGATCACGTGGAACGTCCTGTGTCATGCTACCCCTCCTCCTATCTCGTTCACAAGGAAAAGTTCTTTTTATTTAGTGTGATTTCCCTTAGCTAAATACAGGTACACATCACGTAAGGAATAAAAACCTAATCGCTCTGCTAAAAAAAGATTTTCTCTCCATAATTTGGCTGTCATGATCGCATCTTCTAAGGCATGGTGTCGATTGGCAACTGGGATACAATGATACTCACAACATTCATCAAGGGTTATGAGATTTTCGTATGGTGCTACAACCTTTGTCAAGAAAGAGGTGTCTACAAGGCGATGGGCAAAAGTCGTCCTAAGGGTTTGCCAAGTAGCATGCGACATAAATTTTTTCTCATGACTTGCATGATGGGCAACTAAAGTTGTTCCCCCAGTAAACGTATAAAATTGAGTTAGTACATCAATTAATGGTGGTGATTGCTGTAATTCTTCATTCGTCAGCCCTGTTAATTTTAATACTTCAGTAGATACGGCTTTTTTTGTTTGAACCGTTGAATAAAAGGTTTCCTCTTCTAAAATATTTGTCCCTTTCATTCTAATCGCACCGATTGATAAAATACTATCGCCACGATCTGGATTAAACCCACTTGTTTCTAAATCAAAAATAATAAAGGGTAAATCTTTAAATGGTTTATCAAGAACATCTTCTTGTTTGAGCTCCCTTTGGATTTGGCGTAAATGTGACATTCGCTCTGCTGCCGAGCGTTGTTGAGAAGATGTATATACACTTGGACTCAGCTTTGATGAAAGTTGCTTCATCATCTGAATCATATGGTTCATCATGATTGCCTAGCCCTCCTCCAAAAGAGTCCTAATTTTCCCATAAAGTTGATGTCCTCGACGAATCCATTTTTTTAAATCTTTCTTTTCCTTATTAGATAAGTGACCTAAATCTAAATAATGGATGGACCCATAGCTCTTGACGCCTTTTTGCCACTTTAGTTGATGATTTAATAGATGATAAAAGTCCCCTTCAAACTCTTTTACTTCTTTATAAAAGGGGGAAAGCTTTTGAAATCGCTCGAGAGTTGGAGCTGCTTGGATTTCTTCATTTAAAGCTAACAACCTTAACCCATTCACAAAAGGAAACAACGCAATTTGTTTTAAATCTAATTTCCCTTGATTTTTTCCCTTTGTCTCGACAAGGAATTGGCCGAAAAATCCGATCCCCTTTTTTACTCGACCAGTATTATCAATAAAACGTTGCACTAAAGTAGGGTTATGATCCATTTCTTGAAAAATGACATCTTTTAAATCCTGTAAAAGTAGTTCATCACCAATAAATGTAGTCGCATCAAAAAAGGTAAGTGTATGACGGATATTTTCCCACTTATCATTCTGCATCCAATGCAACAGTTGTGCTTGCCATTCCTCTGAGGATTTACACCACCGCTTGTAAGAAGCCATCACTTTTCCATCACACTTCTGATAGCCGACTTTCTCTAACGCTGTCACTATTTCTTGACCTAATCCTAAAAAGTACTGTTCATGCTCATCGTTTCTGTCACCAGCATAAACAAGACCATGATCTTGATCACTCCAATAAAGCTGCTCTCCTCTTCCACCACTCCCTAAAAGAAAGAAAGCAAAGTGAGTAGGAGGAGATCCCCACTCACTTTCCACTTTCTCTAGAACTAACTTAACGGTTTCATCCATGATTTGTTCATGTACTTCTAAAACAGTCTCAACTGTTGGCTCAACCGAATTCAACATGTCGATACGTTTTTGATAAATAGCTTCTAGCTTATCAAGATAAAATCCCTCATTTAAGTCAGCGAATCGTCCGTTTTTGCCGGACATCATTATGCTCCTTTCGTACCTTCTTTACCTGGCATATTTTCTGGATAACCATAGCTGCCATGTTCACTCATATCCAGACCAAGGATTTCCTCTTCCTCAGACACTCGAAGGCTTCCTCCAACAACGGCTTTGATGATTGTTAATAAAAGATAAGATGCTACGAATGCGAATAATCCACAAACGACAACAGATAAAACTTGAACCCCTAATTGACCAAAACCACCACCGTAGAATAAACCAGCTGAACCACCGTTTAATGCGGCAAGTTCTGGTGTAGCAAAGAACCCAGTAGAAATCGTTCCCCAAATTCCAGCAATACCGTGAACAGAGATAGCAAAGATTGGGTCATCAATTCTAGCACGATCAAGAGCCTTCATACTAAAGACAACGATAAGTCCACCAATAATCCCGATAATGACAGCTGCCCAAGGTGCAACAAATGCACAAGAGGCGGTGATAGCAACAAGACCAGCTAATGCCCCATTTAACATCGTTGGAATATCTGACTTACCGTTTAAAGCCCAAATCATAAACAGAGCAGCAACCGCACCAGCTGCTGCAGCGAGTTGCGTGTTAAGAGCGACAAATCCGAAGAATCCATCTTCAAGAGCGACCGTACTACCTGCGTTAAATCCGAACCAACCTACCCAAAGGATTAAAACCCCAAGAGCTGTGTAAACTTGGTTATGTCCCGCAATTTCATTCATAGAACCATCTTTATTGTATTTTCCTAAACGAGGTTTTAAGATGATTGTTGCCGCTAAGGCTGCCATTGCACCTGTTAAGTGAACAACCGTTGAACCAGCAAAATCTTGTTTACCCATCGTTGCAATCCAACCTGCATCATTCCAAACCCAGTGAGAGACAATCGGGTAAACGAATAAAGAGAATAAGACCGCGAAAAGAATATAAACGGATAATTTCGCACGCTCAGCAAATCCTCCAAAAGCAATCGTTAAAGCAATCGCTGCGAACATCACTTGGAAATAAAAATCAACAGAAGGAGAAAGTCCTCCATCTGGAGCAGATGCATCTCCGTAGAAGAATTGAGATGAACCAAAAAATCCACCTACACTATCACCATACGCGATGGCCCAACCAGCTGCCCAGTAAACAAGCGTGGCGATACCAACCGTAAAGATTGTTTTCCCCGCAATATGTCCCGCATTTTTCATTCTTGTTGAACCTGCTTCTAAAAGAATAAACCCACCTTGCATTAATAATACTAAGATACCAGCAATGACGACCCAGAGATTATCGACTAAAACCATTTCCATTTGCTTATTACCCCCTTGTGAGAATTAAAATAATTATTGCGTGAATAAAGTTAACATCGTTTGTTAAGCCTTATTATACGTTCTAAATTTTCTGAATCTAGTGTTATGTTAGATAACTTAACACCCTTTTTCAGCGAGGATTTCATTGAAAGCGCTTTATTTATAGTGCTTTTACAGTACTCTTGTTGAATGCTCTTTCTTTCCTTCCATAAAAAAGTCCAACACAAATGGACAAAACACCTTATCGTTGTTAGATATACTAACAGACGGAATTTTCTACTTACCTACAAATGAAACCGCCCTCATAATAGCTGTAAACAGATCATTAGATATCGCTAGCCACTTTTTTTATGATAAAAGATAAGCATAAAGGCCTTTTGCCGATCGACAGTGGTTGGACACTTCGATTTCACTTCCTTGCTCTTATTCAGTAAACGGCCTTGTTCCTAAAATTTAATTATTTCTCATCACTATTTCTATGTACAAACCAAAAAGAGGAACCTACAAGTCAGACAAATGAAGTCTCACTGAAAGGTCCCTCTACTTTTTTCTGCTATTTCATTTATAGCCAAAATCGTTTATTGAATTTCCCAATCAATCGGTTCGCTTCCATTCTCCTTTAAATACTCATTAATTTTAGAGAAAGGTTTACTACCAAAAAAGCCTCTATTCGCTGAAAATGGACTTGGGTGGGGAGAAATAAATACAGGATGCCGATTATTGGTTATAAGGCTTTTTTTCGCTTCTGCCTGTTTCCCCCACAAAAGAAACACAACCGGCTTCGCGCGTTCGTTTAATTGTTGCATAATCCGATCTGTGAATATCTCCCAACCTCTCCCTTTGTGTGAAGCTGGTTGACCTTCTTCCACAGTTAAGACCGTATTCATTAATAAGACACCTTGTTTCGCCCATGATTCTAACAAACCATGTTCAGGTGGTTGAATATCCATATCCGCCTGCAACTCTTTGAAAATATTCCTTAAAGACGGTGGGAGTTTAACCCCTTTTTGCACCGAAAAGCTTAGTCCATGCGCTTGTCCCGAGCCATGATAAGGATCTTGTCCTAAAATCACAACCTTCACATCATCAAAATCCGTCAGATCAAAAGCCCGAAATACATTTTCCTTAGCAGGATAAATCGTTTTTTGCTCATATTCTTTCTCGATAAAAGATAACAAATCTTGAAAGTACCTTTTTTGACTTTCCTCTTCTAAGATAGACTTCCAGCGATTATTGACAAGCATGGCGTTCACTCCCCCATTAATAACAAGTTTATATCGAACCTTCCCTTAGAATATCATATGGGCAATTAATACAATGATCGGTAATGTAATAAGCGTTCTTAATAAGAAAATAGCGACTAAATCCAGAAAGCGTACGGGAATTTTTGACCCTAATAAAAGTCCACCAATTTCAGACATATAAATTAATTGGGTAACCGATACACAAGCAATAATAAAACGTGTCATCTCACTTTCGATTCCGACTCCTAATAATGCCGGTAAGAACATATCCGCAAATCCAACGACCATCGTCTGGCCTGCCGCCTGCGCTTCCGGAACTTGCATCCAAGAAAGAACATACTCAAACGGTGTCCCTAAAATAGAAAATAATGGTGTATATTCCGCAATAACTAATGAGATTGTTCCAATGACAACAACAACCGGAATAACGACTAGCCACATATCCAAAACATTTTTAATTCCAGATAAAACAAATCCTTTAAAACCTTGCCCTTGATAAGCTTTTGATAAAGCAACATTTAGAGCGCCTTTAAAATCCACTTTTTCATGTCCTGAATCGAGCGATGGTTTTTCTCCATTTATAAATGTATCTGATTTTCTCGATAATGGTGGAATTCGTGGCATAATTACCGCCGCTGCAAAACCTGAAATGAGCAAAATCATATAAAACTCAAAAAACATATGACCGAGATTTAAGTATTGTAAGATAACAATACTAAAAGTAATCGAAACAACGGAAAAGGTCGTCCCAATAACAGCCGCTTCACGTTTTGTATAAAATCCTTTTTCATATTGTTGATTTGTAATCAGAACTCCGACAGTCCCATCACCAACCCATGAAGCCATACAATCAATGGCTGAGCGCCCAGGTAACTTGAATAAAGGTCGCATTACTCGGTTCATCCAACCTCCAACAAATTCAAGCAAACCATAATCCATTAATAATGGTAGAAATAGTCCCGCAAATAAAAAGACCGTAAACAAAATAGGAATTAACTCAAAAATCAAGGTACCCCCTGTCTCTTCTGACCAAATAAAAGATGGGCCCATTTCCCACAAAGTCACCCCAACAAGGACTACTCCAATAAATCGAATCAATAAAGATAAGGGCGATACAACAAAAACCGTCCGAATCATCTGAGGATACGTATATTTATCCTTCATTAATGTCAAAATGAAAGACAGAGTAAAGCCCAATGCTAAAATAATAAAAACAAGAAGTGGCAAGGAACCTTCTAATAGTTCCTGTAACAAACCAGCTAAATAAGCGACTGGAATCGTAAAGTTTTCTCCTAATGTAATAGGTGTAATAAATAAAAAGATCCCAATAATTGAAGGGATAATAAATTTTATAAATGCCAGTTTTCGTTCAGAACCTCTTAATTCTTGAGGTTGATTATCCATTCATTCTTCCTCCCTAAAAATACATGTTATTAACTTTATTTTCTGTATAATTATACTCACATATTAATAAACACAATGTTACTATCCTATCTCATCTTTTCAAATTTCGCAATCAAATTTAAGTGTTTTTTTATTCCCTTTTATTGTTAGTCAAAACCTCTTAATAGCCTAAACTTTTTGTATCCTTTATACTAACAAGGACTACCAACAAGAGGAGGTAATTATAATGAATGAAAAAATATACATTATCCACGAAAATGACGAATGGACAAAACCTTTATGTGATGCCTTAGAAGAATTAAATCAACCCTATGAACTGTGGCATCTAGACGCGGGACAATTTGATTTAACTAAAGAACCTCCAACAGGTATCTTTTATAATCGAATGAGCGCTTCATCCCATACTCGTTCACATCGTTATGCACCTGAATATACGGCCGCTGTGCTTGCTTGGTTAGAAGCCCACGATCGCAAAGTCTATAACTCCAGCCGTGCTTTACAATTAGAGCTTAGTAAAGTAGCCCAATATTTATCACTAGAAGCCTTTGGGATCCAAACCCCAAAAACACTTGCTGCAACTGGAGCTGAGCATATCATTCAAGCGGCGAAGGATAGTGGTTTATCTCGTTTTATCACTAAACATAACCGCGCTGGAAAAGGTTTAGGTGTTCAATTATTTCAAAACATAGCAGAGCTCGAAGCTTATGTAAAAAGTTCAGCATTTGAACCTTCTATAGATGGAATCACTTTAATTCAGCAATACATCGAATCACCAAGCTCATCTATATTAAGATATGAGTTTGTTAATGGGAAGTTTATGTATGTAGTCAAAGTCGATACTTCCGACGGTTTTGAATTATGTCCTGCTGATAGTTGCCAAATCGGTGACCAATTTTGTCCAACGACACAGAAACCAACTGCTAAATTTGAAATTGTCGATGAGGGCAATCAGGAACTAATTGAAAAATATACATCATTTTTAAAGGCAAACGGAATTCAAATGGCGGGAATTGAATGTATTCAAAGTCAAGACGGAACGTGGTATACATATGATGTCAATACAAATACGAACTATAACCCAGATGCCGAAGCAAAAGTCGGCCTTTACGGTATGAAGGAAATTGCTAAAACGTTAACCGAGGCTCTTTCTTCTATTTAAATAAACGTTTAATTAAACGTAAACCTTACAGTGGTTAGCCTCGATTTTCTTTTTTAAACCATTTTCCGTGCTCATCCGATATTATGGTTCCCTTTTGTATAAACTAATCGTTGTTATAAGATTTATTTATTGTCTCTACGGTTCATTTTAGTATAATAGATTAAAGCAAGCTTGATAAGGAGTGAAAATCAACATGACAATGTCAAAAGCATTAACTATTGCTGGTTCAGATACGAGCGGTGGAGCTGGATTACAAGCCGATATCAAAACATTTCAGGAACTTGGCGTATACGGTATGAATGCCCTTACTGTTATCGTCGCTCAAGACCCAGCCCGTAATTGGTTTCATGAGGTGATCCCTCAATCGGTTGAAACATTAGAAAAACAAATTGAAACAGTTTTAGCCGGAATCGGTGTTGACGCTGTTAAAACAGGAATGCTTGGCTCAATCGATATTATAAATCTCGTTGCCAAAAAAGTGGATGAATATAAAATTAACCAACTAGTTGTTGACCCTGTTATGGTTTGTAAAGGTGCCGATGAAGCGTTAAACCCAGAAACAGATGCATGTTTACGTGATGTATTAATCCCAAGAGCATTTGTGGTCACACCAAATTTATTCGAAGCTTCTCAATTAAGTGGCGTCGGACCAGTGGACTCTGTTGAAAAAATGAAAGAAGCGGCCGAAAAAATCCATCAGCTCGGTGCTAAACACGTTATCGTTAAAGGCGGAAGTAAATTAGGTCTTAACGAAGCCATCGATATTTGGTATGATGGTTCAACATTCCACGAATTAAAATCTGAACTAATTGACACAAGCTTTACACACGGTGCCGGTTGCACATACTCTGCTGCGATTGCTGCAGAATTAGCAAAAGGCCGCAGTGTTGAAGAAGCCATATACACAGCAAAAGACTTCATTACAGCTGCGATTCGTCACTCTTTCCGACTCAATGAATACGTTGGACCAACGAATCATGCCGCTTATAAACACACACTTGTTTAATCAGATTTCAAAACACGTATGACCGAATCATGCGTGTTTTGTCTTTTTTTATATTAATCTAGCTTCTGACCAAACAGGCTTCGCTTTTTTCAATCTAGCTGCGCCTGTTAGAAGCTCGAGAAAAATCGCCCATCTGAATGAAGACAAAGAGCGTCTTCATCAGCTGTTCTTATTTTTTCTCGCTTCTGACCAAACGGACTCCGCTTTTTTTCAATCTAGCTGCGTCCGTTAGAAGCTCGAGAAAAATCGGTTCGTCTTTTGAAGACAAAGAGCGTCTTCATAAGCCGTCCCTAATTTTTTCTCGCTTCTGACCGAACGGACTCCGCTTTT
>NZ_ALPT02000111.1 GCF_000292245.2 Alkalihalobacillus alcalophilus ATCC 27647 = CGMCC 1.3604
CTAATTCCCTACTCTCCCAATTTTCATTACCTATCACCCCTTATTCGCACCCTAATTCCCTACTCTCCCAATTTTCATTACCTATCACCCCCGATTCGCTCCCTAATCCCCAACATCCACCACTTTCATTACCTATCCCCACCAACAAAATTCTTCTCACACAAAAAAAGCCTCCCAAAAGTCAAATGACTCTTTTGAGACAGCTTTTTTCAACAATGATTTATTAATCACGTAGTCCTTTTAAATCAAACTTCGGAACGAGCCCTTCCTCCATCGCCCTTCCTAACAATGACTCGACCGCTGCATATCCATCTTCACCTAGGTTTGCTGAGAATTCATTTACGTAAAGCTCAATATGTGATTGGGCCACTTCGTCAGACATTTCCTGAGCATGCTCTAACACATATTGTTTAGAAGCCTCTGGATTTGCCCATGCATATTCAACTGAGGCTCTTACCCATTGACTAATTTCTTGATGATTCAATCCTCTTTTAGCAATAATTGCACCAAGTGGTATTGGTAAACCAGTATCAGCTTCCCACCAATTCCCTAAATCTTCAACAAGCTTCAAGTCATAATTTTGGTACGTAAAACGTGCTTCATGAATAACTAAACCAGCATCTACTTCTCCTTTTTGGACAGCAGGCATAATTTCATCGAACGGCATCACGATAATTTCACCGACACCGCCTTCTACTTGTTGCTTCACCCAAAGCCGAAAAAGCAAATATGCAGTAGAACGATCACTAGGAACCGCTACACTTTTACCTGATAACTCATTAGGACTTTTCACTTTTTCTTTCGACAACACGAGAGGGCCACAACCACGCCCTAATGCTCCTCCACATGGAATAAGACGATAATGTTCTAGCACCCAAGGAAGTGCTGCATAAGAAATTTTCATAATTTCTGGGCCCTCTTGATTGGCCGCCCAATAGTTTGTTTTATCAATATCAGCATAGGTTACATCTAGTTTTGGTGCATTGACAAGGCCAAATACGGCTGCATGAAAAATAAACGTATCATTTGGACAAGGTGAAAAGGCGATTTTTGTCATTGTACAACCTCCAATAATGTTTCACTTACGACTTCTAATAAATTTAATGCTTCTTTTAACTTCCATGCCTCTCGATTTCTCGGACCAACCTCATTAGAAATCGTCCGGACTTCGATGACAGGTACTTCAAAGAGCTTGGCAGCTGTAGCGACACCAAATCCTTCCATTGCTTCTGCTTTCGCTTCAGGAAAACGTTCCATTAGTTGCTCTGTTGTTTCATTCGTCCCTGTCACGGTACTCAACGTCAAAATTTGTCCATGAGAACTTGGTACACCCTTTTTAGTGAACGCACCTAGCAGCTTACGACTTACCGTTTGCTCCGCTTCAATCATGGACACACCTATATTCAACTGTTCAACTGGGAGGAACCCATCTGGTGATTCCGCACCTAGATCAGCAGCAACGATTTGAGATGATACGACAATAGAACCAACTGGTGCTCTTCCTTTAAAACCACCTGCTATCCCTAAGTTCAATACTAGATCATAATCATGTTGCATTAAGAGCTTTGTTGTAGCTGCTGCTGCCAAAGTGGGACCAACCCCCATCACTTCCACATCAATAAAGGATTGCTCACCAATAGCTCTCTTTACTGCTTCACGTTCCGCTTCGACTGATACTATTAATAAAATTCGTTTATGTTTCATTAAATTATGTACACCTTTCAATCTTACTAGACTAGATTTTCTTACAAGATCTATAATCCCTTATCCTAGTTTAACAATTGCTAAATAAATTGGAAAGAAAGCTGTTTTTTCTTTTATCATGTCCTTTTATTCACAAAACAAAAGAGCTGCATTCAACAGCTCCGAATTTCCTTTACTTATTTTCATCAATTAATTCAATGCGATTGCCAAATGGATCATAGATAAAACATCTTGCAACCCCTGGGATTTTATCATCGTTTTGAAAAGGTATTTGATGAAACTCTAGATGTTTTTGTAAGGCTGATAACGAGGAGACACAAAGGGCGGGATGAGCTTTTTTCGCTGGTTTAAAATCAGACTCTACACCGATATGAAGTTGAACATTCCCCGCTGTAACCCAAATCCCACCATTCTTTTTTAATTCTGCCGGCTTTTCGATTTCCTCCATTCCGAGCAGTTCCACAAAAAACTTTCGTGCTTCTTCTTCACAATCTTTAGGAGCTGCAAGTTGAACATGATCAATGGCTGTAAATTGAAATGACATATAAACCACCTCCTACTATATTTTATCATCAATCTTCTATTTATATTTCGAAAATTCACTTTTATAGTAAAAATTGGTCCTATTTTTTCTTCTATATCCATATAAAAACAAATTTATAGTATAGTAATGATAATAAGCTGTTTAGACATTTTGATCAGATTCAATCAAACAACCAAACCTAATGTTAAGTCACCTTCTTAAAAAACTAACAAAATAGAGGTGAAAACGATGCATCTAACGATTAAATCTGATTATGCGCTCAGAACTTTAATATATCTAGGTAGTCAATCGGACGTAACTTCGATGGTCACGATTAAGGAAATTGCTACAACTTACAACCTTCCAACTAGTCAAATTAAGAGAATTGCTCGTGAGCTTGAAGTGATTGGATATCTTGAAATTATTGACGGTAAAAAAGGGTATATTAAATTAGCCATTCCACCTTCCCAAATCACTTTAGGGGCTGTGATTAAAAGTACAGAAAGTCTTGATCTTCTTGAGTGCTTTAATCATGAGCAAAACCAATGTATTATAAGCCCCGCTTGCCAATTAAAGCCCATTTTATCCGAAGCTCTACAAGCCTTTTTACACGTTTTAGAAAAATACACCCTTCAAGATTTAGTAAACAATAAAACCGATTTACACTCTCTATTCTTAATATTTAAATAACAGTTGAAATTGGACTAGCTCACAAGGTTAATTGGTCTTATGAGTAGTCTTTTTTTATTGCAAATGAATCAGACACAGTCAATTTGAATGATAAGATTAAAATTAATAAAAATGGGTATACTTCCATATCAAGTAAACAAAATAACGAAGTCTTGGGAGGAATATACATGATAAAAAGATTAGCCTATACTACACTATTACTTAGCCTACTTACATTAGTCGCTTGTAATACAACAAATGAAGAGGTACCTACTGAGCCAATAGAGGACCCAGGAACTGATACGACTACTCCTGATGAAGAAGTCAATGAAACGACTCCTGAATCTGACAAATCAATTACAGACTTTAGCCTCGAAATCGATACAACTGAAAATGATGAATTGATTGATATTGAATATGAAGAAGAAAGAAATGGCCTCGAAGCAAAATATCAAGCAGATGGTGAAAACCTAACAGGAGAAGAAGCTAAATCTGTGATTGAAGATTTGTTGACATCTCTTTCCTTACAATCAGATATGAGCAATGAAGATATTATTAGTCGTGTTTTAGAGCACTTTAACTTAACAGAGGACCAAGTCGTTGATTTTGATCTCGAGGTTGAATTTAACGGCGTCAAAGAAATCGATATTGATTGGAATTAAGTGAATAAGGATTTTCTATTAAAAAAGTTAGATGACCGTCATTTCTAATCATCTAACTTTTTTTAGGTAGTTTTGTCCCCACCTCTTTCTCCCCCACTTAACATATGCACCTTTTTATGGACATCGCCTCTATCCAGTTTTGCTTTCTTCTGACCAACACTTCTTTTATCCATCGGCAATTTCCTATTTTATCTCCTTTATAGGCCTGGATCAGCTCTATCTCTAATAATAAACGCTCTCCATAACTTTTTTCTAAATGGCCTATTTCTAAAAATAACATCAAAAAACCTCCCTAGATCTCTAGAGAGGGTTATCATTCAGATTCCAAATTTTTCGAGGTTTTATGAACAGTAAAAATCCAAAGATTTAATCAAACATCTTCTTACTTATGGAGTTCATTCAATTAAAAAGACATTACCTTAAAAATGGACAGACTAACCCTATCTAGATCATCATTTTGTTTTTAATTTCACAAATAATGTTCTAAAAAAATAGGATTAAAGCTTCATCGTATAAGGTACCTGTCCCTTTCATCATATTTATTTTCCATTAGAATAATATAATTTCCAAATTACTGTCAAGCGATAGTTTCTTTTATTCCACTTCTACAAATTCAACGGTCATTTGCTTAATCACTTGCTCTTGCCCCTGAACCGGCATATCTCGACTATCTGTTTCAACTGCGACGATTTCATTTACAACATCCATTCCATCGGTGACTTTCCCAAACCCTGCATAATCACCATCTAAATGTGGCGAGGTTTCAACCATAATAAAAAATTGTGATCCAGCTGAATCAGGATGTTGACTACGAGCCATTGAGATAACGCCCGGATCATGCTTTAAATCATTCTCAAAACCATTGCTTTCAAATTCGCCTTCAACTGTATGACCAGGTCCACCAGTGCCGTTCCCATCAGGGTCGCCTCCTTGAATCATAAATCCAGGAATAATCCGGTGAAATGTAAGACCATCATAAAAACCATCTTGTACAAGGCTAACAAAGTTATCGACTGTTTTAGGTGCTACGTCTGGGTAAAGTTCAATGACCACTTCCCCACCATTTTCCATCTCCATTGTCACGATCGGCTGCTGTCCTTCAGGTACAACAGTTGAAACCTCTTCGTTTCCGTCACCAGTTACCTGTTCACCTTCATGATTATTTTCTGCTTGTCCACAAGCTGTAACGAACATCATTAACATACATGCAGCCAGAGCCACTATCCATTTCTTCATCATCTCTAACGTCTCCCCTTTTCATAGCAAATACTCAATAAGAAAAAGATACCAAAATTGATAAGGGAAAGTCAAAATAATGGCCAAACAGGATTACTAGCAATTGACGAAACACTCCCCAACTTCTATACTGAAAAAATCGTGAAATGATACGTTTATGCTAATAAAGGATGGGATTCATTTGGATTTTGAGATACAATTTTTATCTTTTTATGTTGTGCAAATTGATGGACAAGGTGAGCAAACGAATAAGCTTTATAAACATTTTCAAACATTAAATAAAGCTGAATTTGAGCAAAGTCAGTTAAAAGACTTTTTAGATGGCGAACTGAAAAAAATCGTCAATCGAAAAGTGGAGCGTCATCCTAAGTCAGATCAAGTGCCGACAAAGATCGGTCGTTTTGTGACCGAGCCTGGTCATGAATTAACATCCAATCCGAACTATAATCTTTTTTATCGTGCACGAACAGCGGAATCCAAGATGGACTTTCAAGAAGTCTCTGAAAAATTTGTCCGAATCTATCTTGAAACGAGTGCCGTTCGGGGTGGTGCCTTTTTAGTAGCAACTGCTGTGCCACGCAAATTTTATGATGATGCTTTCGTTTTTATTATGAAATGTGATTTCGAGCCAAAAGTAGCGACCATTTCAGATGAAGCCTCTCTTATTCGAAAAGTGGAACATGCGATTACCACCAAAAACATGAAGTCGATTCAATATCCTTTTATGCCTGAAGAAGGCATGATTGAAGAAGCAGAAGTAAAAATTCATCAAGCTTCACACGCTCGTTATTTTGAGGATTTTTTAAAGTATGTTGAATATGGAGATGCGATGCCAACCATCATTAAATCCCAAGTATTGAACATCGTCCAAGAGCATGTAACTGAAAGCTTTTCCGACAATCGCGAAGAACGACAAAAGTTCGAGCACGAATTAGAAATTTGGGAAGCCAGTGAAAAAAGGGAAATTAGCGAAAGACTTGATACCCATCAAGTGATGGAAGCTTCGGCCCATATTGTCGAACAAACTCCAGAAGCGGAAATTAAAATGAAACTTGGTGAAACAGAGATCAAAGCTCTCCTTGCTGATTTTGGGGAAACCCTTCACCTAGCCAAGTTAAATGGTCGTTACGTGCTTTTAGTTGAAGCCGAAGCCATTCAATTTGAAAAAGGGGTTTCGCCTGTTGAATTTTATAAACCCGATGATTTACATGAAATTATTGAAAAAATAAATCGAAAAGGGTAGTTCTGTTTTGTGGAGATGCTCCACTCTTTGGGACAATGACAAAGAACCAGCCATTTGAGTAGCTGCTGCTACAAAAAAACTGGTTCTTTATTAATATACTCAACTATTGTTCCGTTAAAATAATCGGGCCTTCTTTCGTAATCGCTAACGTATGCTCGTATTGGGCCGAACGCTTCCCATCAGTTGTTCTTGCTGTCCAGCCGTTGCTATCCATTTTACTTTGCCATTTTCCTGCGTTTACCATCGGTTCAATTGTGATAACCATTCCTTCTTTTAAACGTAACCCTTTTCCTGGCTGCCCGTAATGAAGAATTTGTGGCTCCTCATGCAAGGTCGGTCCGATTCCATGTCCTGTAAAGTCTCTTACAACCGAAAAACCTTCTGCTTCGACATAGGATTGAATCGCATGACCAATATCTCCGGTCCGATTGCCAACAACTGCTTGCTCAATCGCTAAATCCAATGACTTTTTTGTTACATCTAATAGCTTTTGGTTCTCTTCGCTAATTTCTCCAACTGCATACGTCCAGGCTGAATCTGCTAGGGCCCCATTTAAATTAACAACCATGTCAATCGTAACAATATCACCTTTCTTCAGCATCTTTTTGCGAGGAAAGCCATGGCAAATCTCATCATTTACAGACGCACAAGTCGCATATTTATAACCTTGATACCCTTTTTGTTCAGGCGTCGCCCCATGGTCTGCTAAATATTTTTCAACAAACTCATCAATTTGCATGGTTGTCATACCAGGCTGAATGAGCTTCGCAATTTCTTTATGGCAATTAGCAAGTAACTTTCCAGCCTCATGCATTAGTGCTATTTCTCGTTTTGACTTTAACGTAATCATAACTGATCATCCTTTATAAATTATTTCATTTTATATAAGTGCCTTCCACTCAATTAAACCTCTTCATTTTATCTTTTTCTATCCTAACATAAATTCAAAACTGAAACCCTAGATGCCTCTACTATAAGGTTGAACCCATCTATTTTATTAAATAATTATATGGAGTTCAAATAAGAAAAGTTAATGGCAATGTTAAAGACAAAATGAGGTGTTTGCGTTGCTTATTGCTGTCGATTGGTAATGGGAGTCACACTTTTTCTGATTTTGATTACCTATTACTTTAGATTGGTAATCAAATTTTCGCCTTTCCTGATTTTCATTACTTATTACTCCGGATTGGTAATGAAATTTTCGCCTTTCCTGATTTTCATTACTTATTACTCCGGATTCGTAATGAAATCCTCGCCTTTCCTAATTTTCATTACCTATTACTCCCGATTGGTAATCAAATTTTCGCCTTTCCTGATTTTCATTACCTATTACTTCAGATTGGTAATGAAATCCTCGCTTTTCCAAAATTTCATTACCTATTACTTCAGATTGGTAATGAAATCCTCGCCTTTCCTAATTTTCATTACCTATTACTCCGGATTGGTAATGAAATTTTCGGATTTCCTGATTTTCATTACCTATTACTTCAGATTGGTAATGAAATCCTCGCTTTTCCAAAATTTCATTACCTATTACCCCGGATTGGTAATCAAATTTTCGGATTTCCTGATTTTCATTACCTATTACTCCCGATTGGTAATGAAATCCTCGCTTTTCCCGATTTTCATTACCTATTACTCCCGATTCGTAATGAAATCCTCGCTTTTCCAAAATTTCATTACCTATTACCCCGGATTGGTAATCAAATTTTCGCTTTTCCAAAATTTCATTACCTATTACCCCGGATTGGTAATCAAATTTTCGCTTTTCCCGATTTTCATTACCTATTACCCCGGATTGGTAATGAAATCCTCGCTTTTCCTGATTTTCATTACCTATTACTCCCGATTGGTAATGAAATCCCCCCTTTTTCAAATTTTCATTACCAAAACCTCTTGTCAGAACTCATCAAAAAAAGACTACCCGAAGTTAGTTTATCAACTCGGGTAAGCCTCACTTTTTCCTTTTACTCTGATTGAATCGGCCCTTGTTCTATCTCAACTTTCTTTTTTGGCCTCTTTTGATACCAATCATAATACTCATATGCCTCTTCAAGGGGAACATCTTGAATCGATGCAAAATGAACTGGTGTTCCGCGTGTTGCGATTGTAAGTGTAGATAGACCAAATAACTTTTGCAATCTTGATTGAGAAATTCCAACCTCTTCAATCCTTTTCTTTTCGGCAATTACCATCTCAACAGAAAAGGACCCCGACCTCATTTGTACAAAGGGATGAAAAAGACCATGTCCACTATGGCGGTAATCAATATACCTTAAGAAAATAATAAGCACTAATAATATCGGTGATACATACCAACGTTCAATCCAGAAATAAAACAACACAGCACTTGCAATCAACCAAAAATAGCTCGGCCTCATTAACTTTACATATAAAGCTTGCTTCGGTAATTTCCTCATTCCCTCTTCTATCTTAAACATAGGAAGCACTTCCGGTAACAGTGCTGTGGCCCGCCTTTCTGAGATAAAAGGAAATAACATCGTTGATTCTACTTTCTCATCTCCATATGCACCAGCACAGACGAGTTCCACTCCAACAATACCAAACCACCGCCGCAAAAAGGTTTTCGTAAATTTAACCGCTTGGACTTTATTTTTAGCGATCGTCCACTCCGTTTGAGACAGTACCCCTTTTTTTACAAATATTCGTTCCTCATTTGTCTCAACTTGATAATTTCCATACGTTAAAAAAGTGGTAATTAAGCCAAAGATAAGAGAAATCACAAGTAAGACTAATATCGCAAATAAAATAAAGGTCCACGTTTGACTAATAAATTGATAAGCCTCACTTACATACTCATCAATCGAAAAAACATCACTTAATTGGGCTAAAAAACCAAATAAAATCGGGACTAAAGCTAAGACGCTCATCGACGTAAAAGCCGCAAACACTATTTCTTTTGATCTAATTTGATAGTGAAGCTTCTTGTCCTCTTGCAAAATAGGTTCCTCAGCCCATTCTTCACTTCCTTCGTTTACGTTAATTTCTTGCTGCTTTTCGCGATAAGTGGCGATATAATCCTTTACCCATAAGGCATCTTCACGTTTGATACATTCAAGCTTAATCGAAGAGTCACTTGAACTTGCCGCTGTATCCAAAGTAACCGTCGTTAATCCAAAAGGACGCTGCAAAAAATGCGTATTCATTTGTACTCCCTGAATCCTTTCTAATTGAACAAACCTTTTTTTACGAATAAACCGTCCTTCATTTACTCTTAATTCATCGCCACTAAAACTATATCTAAAATTAATCCATTTAAAAATTAACGAAATGAGCATATACAAGAAAATTAACCCAACTCCAATTTGAGCAATTCGCGTAAACATAGAAGGTTCTCCCGCGTTCACAAAAAAGAAAAGGATAATCGGAATTAACAACTCTTTAATCGACTTTAAAATAGAAAACGGAATCCAAAGAGGATGCAAACGCTGCCCTTGATTTGTTTGTCCTTGAGACGTTTCATCTCTCCTCATCGTGATTCAACTCCTCTTCTTCCCACTCTTGCTCAGATTCCCCAAGATCAGCAAACGAAGCAATTTTCCCACGTAACGCTTGAGCTGTTTGCTCTGGAATCGCTGGAATTTCATGAGTAGAAGCGGTTGTCCCAACTGTTAATGTCGATAAATGATAATACCTTAACAATGGACCTTGATTTGTATTTACATATTGTACTTTCACCATCGGAATGATGTAGTGTCGTTTCGTAAGCACTCCAAATTTTAATTGAATAAAATCCTCATCGACTTCATAACGCCATGTTCGTTGCAGCAATGTCGGTCTAATAAACACAGCAAAAATACCATATAACACATCAATTACTAATAAACCAATCGCAACATAACCAATCCAATCAAACCATTCAAAATATTGCTGTAAAAAAAGAATAATTGCTAACACAAGAATACTAATAATATGCTGGACCAAAGCTGAAATTCTCCAAACCTTGACCGCATCCGGGGAAATCTTTTGACTTGGGTCTTGAATACGTTCTAACATCGGCTCTCCTCTTTCTCCAATAAAATTCTTTCTTATATACGATAGCTAACTCCTAAAAGTTACATATAATTTTGAAAATCTTCCCAAACTATGAACATCAATCACATTATAGCATAGCTCTTTTTAGCGATTAAAGAGAATGCCTTCTTGTCCCAACTGAGCACTAATGAAACTTTTTGGTTGTTTAAATCGTATAGTTATTATGAAACACAAAGGACGGTGACATAAATGCACAGAAATTGGTTGCTATTATTATTAATCCCCTTTCTCATGATAACCTTTCCTACAAATGCTTTAGCCATTGATTTTACGATTACAGATAGTCATATCGATGCCTACTTACAGGAAAACGGTGAAGTTTATGTAGAAGAAACGTTGATATATGAATTTGAGGATGAGTTTAATGGGATACTCCGTCAGCTTATTCCTGCCAAAGAAACGACGATTGCTAATTTTGAAGCATTTGAGGGCGAACGTTCTTTAACAGTTGAACAAGACGAGAGTCAATATCGAATCTATCGTAGTGGTGCTCACGAAACGGTTGCTTTCACCTTAACTTATACAATCATTGATGCTGTAGATGTTTATGCTGATCTGGCGACATTTGCATGGGCGTTTTTTGATAAGCACAACGAGACACCTTACACTAATTTTTCCGTCTCCGTTTATCCACCTAATGAGACAGAAGATGTACTTGCTTACGGAACAGATAAAGCGTTTGAAACAGAAACAATTCAAGCAGATGGTTCGGTCCTATTTGAATTAGGTACAATCGCTGCAAAAGAAGACGGTAGTGTGTACGTTGCCTTTGATTCAGCTCTTTTTCCATCAGCTTCTACAACCTCTCCAAACACAGTGAGAGAAGACTTTCTAAACGAAAAAGAAGCCTTA